>JANQQA010000167.1 GCA_028285205.1 Bythopirellula sp.
CTGAGCCAAAAGTTGATCGCGACTCGCCAATTCGCCCGTACTTCGGCCGCGATGCTCGACGAGAACGACCGCCTGCGCCCGCAGGTCATTCCCACGCAACGCGGCATCCTGCAGCTCCGACAAATCCTCGAGACACTGGCACGCGCCGAGAAAACTGATGGTCTTACGTTCGCTCAGCTTGTCCAAGAAACAACCAGCCGCATGCCCGCCAGTGCCACTGTCATCGCCGTGCTGACGGCCGTCACAGCCGAGACGGCAATCGCGCTGGGAAACCTCTGCCGACGAGGTTTCGCCGTGACGGCGATCATTAACACTTACGACCCGTACGAGTTCGCCGCCATGTCCGGACCGCTCATCGCGCAGCGCGTCGAGACAAGGCAGCTCGTCGACGAAGCGTCAGTCGCGACGATCTGCTCCAACTTCGTGCTACGGTGATGGCCGCTGGGATAATATGCCAAAGAAAAAGCCCAAATTGCGAATGACCAACGCCGACTACGTGGCGATCGCGGTCAGTCCCGCGCTGATCATGGCGTTGGTGGGCAGCCTGGTGTTTTTCCTGATCGAAGTGCTATATGTCGGCCAGTATCAGGCACGATTGATCTATGTCTTTTCCTTGTTCGTTTTCGCCGCCGTGCTCATCGGTCGGATTTCGATCGAGATGGGCTCCGATCGTGCTGCTCTGTTCGCCTTGCCGTTGGGCGTGGCCATGTTCCTGGTGCTGGCCAGATTCGTGGAACACGCCAGTCCGTATTCGCACCTGATCAATCTGTCGTTGCTGGGCATCATCTGGTGGAGCGCGCACAAGCTGACGTGGGACTGCACACTGATCGACGATAGCGAAGACGCTTCGGGCGAAGGCCTGATGCAGCACGTGGGCGTCGACGAGATTGCCAATGAAAACGGCAGCGCCACATCAACTGCAGACAACGAACTGCTTGGCGATCAGCGCACGAAGAAGAAACGTGCCCATGCCCCCGGTTTGTGGGTGCTGTATTTTTCGCTGGCCGCCCTGCCCTTGTTTGGCATCGGACAAAAGTGGATTCCGGCTGCCGACGTCGGCCGCCGTCAGTACGCGTTCGGCCTACTCGCGGTCTACGTCGCGGCAGGACTCACGCTGCTCGTGACCACCAGCTTTCTTGGGCTGCGCCGCTATCTTCGCCAGCGTCGTGTCGAAATGCCGACGCCGATGGCGGCAACCTGGGTGGTCACCGGAGCAGCGCTGATCGGCGTGGTCATGCTGCTAGCCGCACTCATTCCGCGTCCGCAGGCGGAATACGCAATCTCGCAGGTTCCGTGGCAGGTCGAATCGCCGACAGATCTAAACTCCTCGCGCACCAGCGTTGGCAACGATGGCACGGAAGATGGCGAAGCCGATGAGGGATCACGACAAGTCGTCGGCGACGAGACCGATGCAGACTCGGCTGCCCAGCGCGAGGGTGACGATCCTACGTCCTCCTCCGACGAGGGCGATCAGCAATCTTCGGGCGGCGATGGCAGATCAACCGAAGACAGCGACGTGGAGTCCACCGACGGAAGCGACTCGGACTCAGGCAGTGCATCCGATGGCAGTAACGATCCCTCCGAAGGGTCCGACGGTGAGAGTGATTCATCTGAACGGCAAAGTGGTTCCTCAGACTCCAAATCGTCTGATGCCGAATCTGGCTCGCCTGCCGAAACTGCAAGTGACGAGTCAGTTGATGGTGAGGAGAATCCCGAAGAACCGCAGGTCGCTGCAAGCGAATCCAATTCGACGACGAACAACACTCTTGCGCCGCCACCCGAGACAACACCACCCACGGCCGTCCCGAACCTCCTGCCGAAGCTCGGCGGCTTAGCAGGACTCGTCAAGCTCATCGTATACGCCTTACTTGCACTGTTGGTGCTGTGGTTGGCGTGGCGTAGCCGTCAACAGATTGCCAAAGCAATCGCCGATATCATACAGCAGATTCGCGATTTCTTGTCGGCGCTGTTTGGTGGCAAGAGCAAGGCACTGGATGGCAAAGGCGAAGGTGAGGCAGAACGCATTGCAGCGGCACCACCCCGTCCGTTTGCTTCGTTCTCCGACCCGTTCGCCAGTGGTCAGCACAGGACGCTACCTCCAAACGAAATGGTTCGTTACACGTACGAGGCATTCGAAGCCTGGTCGCGTGAGCAAGGCACCCCCCGCAAGCCCGACATGACCCCTGCGGAACTCGTTCAGCAGGCCGTGCCGCGCGAGTCACCGATGCGTGCCGAAGCGACCCGACTTGTCCGGCTATACAACGAAGCCGCCTATGCGCCTCAGGCGGTCGCTCCGGGAGCCGTCAAGAAACTCGCCCACCTCTGGACATTGATGCGCACCACCGCGGAAACTCCCGTTGAGCCCGTGTCGTGATTGATCGATAATGGCGCCATCGAAGTAGTGACTGGAACAGTCAATTTACAGGAGGCAACGGAGACCACGGAGGGAAATCCAGCCATTGTGCCGGCCATTTGTCTCAGTTCTCTCTGATTCCTCCTGTTCAGTTCCATCACCGTGTTCCGCACGTCAAGAATAGGGCTACTCCTGTGACCGCACCAATAGAAACCCTCACTCAGGAGCTGGATGGCAACACGCTGTCGGGGCAGGTTGCCGCCGCCGAGACCCTTGCCGGCATGGCGGAAGCAGCGCAACCCGCGATCATCGCGCTCGTCCGCCATTGCGGCTCTGATGACGAAGACCTCGGCAACTGGTGCATCGCCGCGCTAGAATCGGTCGGCCCACCGACTGCGGAGCAGATCGACGAACTCGCGCTGCTGACAGACTCCGACAACACGAACGTGGCATTCTGGGCGGTCACGCTGCTGGGTCGCGCGGGTTCCATAGCGGAGCCGGCAACTACGGTACTGACAGAGCGATCTGAGGACACCTCCGCACCCGAAGTGCAGAAGCGCGCCGCTTGGGCGTTAGAGAAGATTCGATCTGCTTTATGACTTGTACTTTGGGATTCTTCAGTGCAAACAGATCCGTGGTTTGAAATTCGCGAGCACCACACCTTTTCGGGAGATCGGTCATGGAGACTCAAAGGAGGGCATATTCGCATCAGAGATCGAAGCAACGTCGAGTCTCATGTGACAAAGCCCATCACTGCTCCGCGCGAGAGAATCTCCTATTTTCTTGCCTCGCTAGAGTTCCTCGATGTCTGGAAATGGCGAAACGACTATCAACCCGGTGAATGTGGCTACACTGTCCTTGATGGGTTGTCTTGGTCATTTAATGGCGATATCGAGGGACGGACAATTCGAGCAGGAGGTGAGAATGCATATCCTTCGTTCGCTGACGTCCGTAAGGCATCCCTCGAGCCAGAAAGATATGGCTTTCTTGTATTCGCTCTCCACAATGCATTCGGGGTTCCGCTGCCGGACGACCTCGTTGCCGAGTTTTAGAAATCAAGCGGCGCACGACAGTGTGCTGGAAGTCCGAGAAGCTCGCGATTCACGGCACTGCGCGAAATCCGATCGTTGCGTCGCCGCGCAGGGCAAAGGTACAATGGAGGTAACTGCTCCATGATCGTCTTTGGCGACCCCCAACATGCGAATCAGCGCCATTCCGCAAATCTATCGCAACGTCAATCGTTGGGGTGAGATTCTCTCGATTCTCAGCAAGTACGGACTGGCTGATTGGCTGAGCCGGTTTGAGTTCGCCTTTGGCAAGTCGTGGCTCAAGAACCGCAATGGTCAGATTCTCGCCGAAGAGAGTCGCGAGACACGTATTCGGCTGGCGATCGAAGAACTCGGACCGACGTTCATCAAGCTCGGTCAAATTATGAGCACCCGCCCCGACATTGTTGGGAGCGACTTAGCCGACGAGTTGCAAGGCTTGCAGGCACATGTCCAGGCGGACGAGCTTGAGTTGGTGGCCAACACGATCGAAACCGAACTCGGCCGGACGATTGACGACGTCTTCGTCGATTTTTCGGACGCTCCGGTCGCGTCGGCGTCGATTGGTCAGGTTCACCGCGCGCGTCTCAAGACGGGCGAGGAGGTGGCCGTCAAAGTGCAACACGACGGCATCCAACAGATCGTGCATGTCGATCTCGACATACTCAGCGGCCTGGCGCAGCTGGCGGCGAGGATTCCCGAACTGCGACCCTACCGTCCGCAGGCGACGGTCGCCGAATTCCAACGAGCCTTGCGCCGTGAACTGGATTTCACGCGCGAGCGTCGCCACCTCGAACAATTCGGCAGCGCCTTCGAAGACAACGATCGGGTCATCATTCCGCGCACATTCCCACAGTTCTGCACCGAGCGCGTGCTTGTGATGGATTGGCTCGATGGCACACCGCTCACCGAGTCGGAATCCATTCGCAAGATGCCTCTGAATCTCGCCCAAGTCGCGCGGACCGGCGCGGAGATCTACCTGGAAATGATTTTCAAACTTGGCCTCTACCATGCCGATCCGCATCCAGGGAACCTGCTCGTGACGCCCGATGGAGCAATCGGATTGCTCGATTTCGGTATGGTAGCGCGCATCGAGGAATCGCTGCGCGAAGACTTCGAAGACATGCTGCTCGCCATTGTCGAGCAAGATGCGCAGCGACTTACCTCGATTGTGATGCGTGTGGGCGCGGTCCCCTCGAGCCTCGACGAAACGAGTTTGCAGTTGGATCTGTCCGACTACGTCGCGCACTACGCGCACCAATCGGTTGATCAGTTTGATTTGGCCGCCGCGCTCACCGAGATGTTCGACCTGATGCGGCGTTACGAAATCGTGCTGCCGTCGGCGATCGCATTGCTTCTGAAAGTGCTAGTCATGTTGGAGGGCACCGCTCAGACCTTGCAGCCCGAATTCAGCTTGATGGAGGTGCTCGAGCCATTCCGCAAACAGCTGGTCGCGTTGAGACTGTCGCCAACGAGGCAATTCAAAAAGGCGCGCAACTTGGCCTACGAGTTTCAGCAACTGGCCGAAGTTGTGCCCAGACGCGTCCGCGACATCCTGCAGCAGGTGCAGAGCGGACGTTTTGACGTGCATCTCGACCACCGCGGCCTGGAACCGTCGGTCAATCGTCTGGTACTGGGAATGCTCACCAGTTCACTGTTCATCGGCTCGGTACTGATGATCAACAACGATGTTTGGCCGCTGCGCGAAGTGTCGGTCCCGGGAACGCTGGGTATGATCTTGAGCGCCGTGATGGGCCTGCGCCTCTTGCGCGCGATTAGTAAGTCAGGCAGCTTGGATCGGCGTAAGTGATCAGTGATCGAAGTAGGTAGCCAATCGTAAGCGTTGCTGTCACGTGCCGCGACACTCAATCAACAGATTGCATCGCTGACGAAGGCACGACTTTCTGCAACGTTTGCTCAAGTCGGGAATTCAGCGCGTCTAGTTCTTCCAGCAACTCTACATGGCGGGATTCGAGTTGCTGAAGTCTGTCTTCCGAGGAAATCTCGCTCATCGCTGCCTGGACAGGGGTTGTTCGATCTGCGGGGAGGTGATTTGCGGCGAGATGGTGAGTGGCCCGATCTCGGTCACAACTCTCCCATCGGCGGACCGCCGATTGCCGGTCGAGCCGGCGCCGCGCCAATTCGCTTCGATTATCTTCGCAAAAGGGCGGTTGTACCGATTGTGACGGTCGGGCTCCACGGATAGCCCCACTCAATTCCGCTGATTCGCTGATCTGGCCCCAATTCGGACCGCAAATCTTACCCGTTTTCGGGAAAATAGAGCGATTCAGCCCACGGACGCGACCTGGACGATGCCTGCCGCCGATGATACATTGAGGGTTTCGGCACAGCTCCGCGGAGCAAGCCTATTTCTGACCACTACCGAGGGAGTCTGAGTTGGTTAAGTTAACCTTACGGGACAAGGAGACGGCACAAGAGGCAGTCCGTCGATTTCGCAAGCTGGTTGAGCGCAGCGGGATAAAGAAGGAAATCCGCATTCGCGAGTTCTACGAAAAGCCAAGCGAAACCAAGCGTCGCGCCCGTCTGCGAGCCGCACGCCGTGCTCGCCGTGAACGTCTGATGGGCCGCGCCTAAAGGCCATAGTCCTACCGGGCGACCGATTGGCTGCTAGCTGGCAAGCTCCTCAGGCAGGCGGTCCACGAATTGGCGAATCTCATCACGGACGCGACGGTAGCAATTCAGCGCGTCTTCCTCCGTGGCCGCATCTCGCGCCAGCCGCGGTGGATCATCGAACGGCACATGCAGTTTCCGGCACTCGATCGGTAGTACCGGGCAATTCTCGTCTGCATGACCACACACGGTGATCACTGTGTCGAAGCTCACATCGGCTAGTTCTTCGATGCGTTGGGACTGCTGGCCCGAGATGTCCACGCCCGCTTCCTGCATCACTTGAACGGCTTGCGGGTTGAGACCGTGCGCTTCGATGCCGGCCGAATAGATCGCGTATTTCTCACCGTGCAACTGCTTGGCCCAGCCTTCCGCCATCTGGCTACGGCACGAATTCCCAGTGCAGAGGAACAGTATGGTTTGCTTCGCACCGTTATCCATGACGAGCCGCCCACGTGAATTTGATTGCCAAAACCCAGTAGAGCATAACAAAAAAACCAGCCTCGGTTACGAGGCTGGTCCGAAATTCACGCAGCTTTCACAATAGCAATTAGTAGGCAACCTCAGCACGAGCAAAGAAGCCATCGAAGCCAAGGATATTGGCATCGTCGTAGTGCGAGAGTTGAGAAGACAGGGCTCCTCCAAAGTCGTAGGTGTCACGCATTCCCAGGTCGTGCCAGGCCGCAATGAAGTAGCCTCCGCTCAACGTGATATGGTTGCCTAGGTGAGCGGAGCCACCTGCTTCAATTTCAGTCACTGGAATCACACGACGGCCCGAGTTTTGATGCGACAGTACCGGCCCCGCTGTGTCGGTGGTATCACCGTCAGTTGTGGTCGAGATGTCGACATCACCTACCAGCAAGGAAATATCTCCTCTGGCGTAGATACTCGCCCACCCACGGCGACCGATATAGCGCTGACCCATCAGACCGATTCGTGCCCCAGCACCTTCAAAGTCGAGCCTCGTGAAGGATGCCTCGTTCTGTCCAATTGCTGTGCCAGTGTAGATGTTCTCCTGGCTGCGACTCCAACCTAAGTCGGCATACCGAAAGCCCGCCATCCAGGTAATGCCCCACACGGGACACCAGCAGCCGCCACAACCATCTCCACAGCAAGGATCAGTGCAACACGAGTCACCACAGTCGCAGCAACCACCACACAGGCAGCCTCCTAACGGGATCGTGCGCGAGATTCCTAAACCATAGGAACTTAGATCAACATCTGCATTGCTAATGAGTGTATCGTTGTTGACTCCAGGATTGCCGACCTCGTACGGAGGAATAAGTTCTTCGCCAACGCCTTCGGTCACGGTCATGCCGGCTTCGCTTCGATAACGGGCATAGTCAAAAGTTATCGCTCCCAAGCAGTCGCTGAATTGATAGCCACCGTAGAACCGGTAAGAAGAATTGTAGTCGAAGTCGTATTCGATAAATTCATCTGCGGCTGTCGCATTCGCGCGTCTCACAAATGCGAATGCCTCACTGAAACTCGCGCGGGCATAGATATACTCTGCCCCGGCAAAAAATTGCCCGGGACGCCCGAATACGTTGGTCGCCTGCGCAGAGCCAGCCCCGCCGAACCCGACGCCTGAGCCAATGCCCACGCCGCCACCCATACCGAAACCTCCCGACACAAACTGCGTCGGTTCAACGTCGTTTGAATCCTCTTCCGAATACTGATACTCGGCCGTACCGACCGTACCGAAGCTGTCGTACGATAAGAGCGCAGATCCGGCTTCTTTAGCAGCCTCGTTAGCTATTTGGTATTCCCGTTGACGTTGAGCGAACGACGTGCTGCCAATCAGTAAGGATAGGCAACTGACGAGCGCATACGTCCGCCATGTAGAAGATCTCATCCGTAATTCCCCCCTCAAGGAATGATCTTGCAGTTCGCGGCTCTCAGGCACCATGCCTGATTCTATTGTGCGAGTCTTCAGACATCCGCCCCGTTGGAGCAAGATTCGCCGCGCGCTGTATATGTCGTGTACCGTATTTGATCGGTTCCCAAACGATCGTTACTTTCGATTTCTTCGTAATTATCCGCGGAACCGTCACCAGCGGCACGACGGCTATAATCGGCAAGGCTCATCAACGGGCCATAAGTACTGTCGTGGCCTTACGCGAATTGCAAATCTGTCGAACCGTGCTGTCACAACTACCTTATTGCTATTAACGCAAAAAGGCGGGCCATCTAACGATGGCCCGCCTCGCGAAAGATTGATTTGGTGCTGTCTTTGTGTCGCTACCGGCGACGCATCACGGTGAGCCCGGTCACGCCAGATAGCAACAGCAGCAGTGATGTTGGCTCGGGAATCATACCGGATGGAGTCACGACGACGATTGTCTGATTGTGGTAGCCCTCGGTAATTCCTGACGTTGAGAGAGCGCCAGCACGTGGAAACAACTGAGTTGTCGAGTCCGCCACACTAAAGTTGGTGGTCAACAAGGCCAAATTTCCTGGCCCACTACCAGTATCCGCTCCGAGCATCGCTTCGCGGTAATCCGGGAACATCATCGATCCACCCGGCTCATCAATGTCGATCTGGAAGATGGCAGCTGATCCTGCCGCTAAGCCAGAAAAAGCCAACTCAAGCACACTGTTGTCGGCGCCATAGGTAGCCGAATCAAGCGATACACCGTCGTCGGAACGCCCAGATAGCATCGATAAGAAGCCATCAAAACCATCTCCGATGACATCGCCATCCCCGAACTCGAAGCCCGGCTCAGTAAGGTCAATTTCTACCGACGTAATTTCATCATCATTGTCCGAGGTATTCCATACCATCATCCACGGGCGGTTCCGATTTTGCAGTCTTTCCGCGGGGTTCTTGCATGACTCGGCCATGAGCAGCTGGTCGAAATCGCTTTGCTGAATCTCGCCACGCTGAAGCATGAGTGAAGCTTCTAGCAGCAACGCAGTCTCGGCGATTTCGAACTGAGAGCCCGATTGGGCGCTAGCTGAACTTGTGACACTTGAGACGGCGAGCACGACCGTGCAAATGATCTTCAGTTGGTGAGTTCTTGTCTGCCGATGCATTCGATGTGCTATGTTCATGATGTGTTTCTCCCCATCCAGCCGCTTTGCCGTAGTTGCCTTCTTGGCAGCCCAGACGTGGCCAATTTGCCTGACGCAAAGCGCCGCACTGACGTCTGGCAGATGTCTCTGCTGGTCACAGCAAGTCACTCGCGGTGGAAGTTATCTCCTTAGGTAGTGCCTGAGTCTGCACTTCACAAAGGCAGGCCTCGCGTCACGCAACACGATGCCACATTCGAGGGGCGAACGATCAAAAACGTGGATGCTGATGGTAGAAACCCAGCGGTCTCTCGCACTTCGCACGTACCTTGAGCGCGCCGAATTGACTGACTGTCCTGACAACTCGCGACCGAACAGGTACCACCCAGCGGGCAAGACCTGGCGGGAATTCGGAGTGCCTAACGCAGACGAAATTGGGAGAATTCGATTGTGTCGCTTAACACGACCGAAAGTTAGCCTGGCGAGGAGCCATCCCAGGAATCGCTAGCCAAAGATGCTCGCCGAATTGGAGCCGACTTAGCGAATCAGATGGTGTCGTGAACCCAGGCTATCCCCTGTACTGGTAGGGGCAATTGCGCCTGCTCGGACAGCGAAAGAGTCAACTCGACCCTTCGCCGATCGAATGTTCATGAAGTCCACAACCCAATCAAATTGAAATGAATAGTAACTGATCAGGCATTCATAGCAGCCTGTAGCTCTCATGCTATTAGCTGCTGTGGGTGCTGTCAAGTAATTTGGGAAGAAACTTGCGATTTGGCAATTTGCGCAAAAGGAGTCGATTGACGAGTAGCCGCCGCCACTTTCCACGTCGACGAGCGCTGAACCGAATAATCGGCAGAATCGCTGATATCTGCGACCACCGCGCATGAAAAGACGTAGCGGGTCCCCCTCTCGCTCCCAGCGTGTCCCGCCACGTCAAAAATCGGACGTCCCCTCCCCGAAGACGTCGAACCTTCTCAACCATAGGTTGGCTTATGCGACTGTCAAACGAGCCGGCGACGACTCAGTCAGAAAGCCAGTCCAAGCCGATATCCAGGCATCCGGCTGAGTGGGTCAAAGCACCCACACTAATCCGCTCAACGCCAGTCTCGGCGATCTCACGCACCGTTTGGAGGTTGACGCCCCCAGAAGCCTCCAACTCGACGCCCGGAGCTGCTTCATTCCGCATCTTGACGGCTTCGCGCAGCGACGCCGGGGACATGTTGTCGAGCAGCACGATGTCTGGCCCGGCCGGCAACACCGACGACAGCTGCTCAAGCGTGTCGACTTCGATCTGCACGACCAAGGCACCTGGAGATTGCTCGCTCCGCAAGAATTTCCTTGCGTCTCGTACCGCTCCGGCGGCGTCGCTCCCAAGCGTACCGCGCTGGGCGAGGTGGTTGTCTTTGATCAGCACCGCATCGAACAAACCCATGCGGTGATTCGTGGCTCCCCCGCACTGGACAGCATACTTCTCCAATCGACGCCAACCGGGGGTCGTCTTGCGCGTGTCGAAAACCTGCGCCCCGGTAGCTTCCACCTCGGCGACATACTTGCCGCTCAGCGTGGCGATGCCCATCAATCGTGACAGCAAATTTAGTAGCGTCCGCTCGAGCGTGAGCAAGTCGCGTACGTTTCCCTGCAAGCAGAGCAGCGTGGTGCCGGCCTCAACGCGATCGCCATCAGCGACTTCGATCTCCGCCGTCAGTCGAGCCGACATTTCCTCGATAACCGTCGCGACCGCCGGCATCCCCGCAACGACACCCGCCTCACGCGTCACCACGTTGGCTGCACCCTCTCGGTCAACTGGGACCAGCGACACCGTTGTCCAATCCTGCTGACCGCCCAAGTCTTCGGCGATCGCCAGTTGCACGATCGTACGGCAATCTTCG
This sequence comes from Bythopirellula sp., assembly GCA_028285205.1. GTDB lineage: Bacteria > Planctomycetota > Planctomycetia > Pirellulales > Lacipirellulaceae > Bythopirellula. The sequence continues at coordinate 10,932 of JANQQA010000167.1, forward strand.
TCGACCAAATTGTTCCATTGAAACTGTTGAAATTCGCGTGGATCCCTCATGATGATGGCATTCGCTTCTGAAGGCGGTAAGCTAAAGGAATGGTCACTAGCCATGGGCTTTGAGCCTTGGGCACCACATTTAGCTTATAGCCCACGGCCCACAGCTCAAAGCCCACAGCCGCATCCGCTGTGCCAAACAACATGCCACAACGCGAGCAGTCACCCAACCGTCCGTGGATTCACCCGCGCGATTTGAAGGGGCTGTACGTGCTGGTCGCGAGTCTGCTCGTGCTGTCGATCAGCTATTGGTGCTACCTTGGCGGACATCAGGGCCAGCTGATTGAAATCGACCGTGCGGCACCGCTGGAGGCCCGCTTCGTGGTCGACGTTAACAGTGCCGACTGGCCCGAGATCATCCAGTTGCCCGCGCTGGGAGAAGTTCTCGCCCAGCGCCTTATCGCCGATCGTGAGCAGAACGGTCCGTTCCGCGACCTCGACGATCTGACTCGCGTCAGCGGCATCGGTCCGAAAACACTCGACAAGATTCGACCGTTCTTGATGCCGATTCCTCAAGACACTGACTGGGCGGCAATCGAAGACGGCGAGTCGCTACCGGTACAGTGACGATCTCTTTTCTCAGACGCAAACAGAGAAGACTGTGATCGGAAGCATCCGTCTGAAAAACTCTCCTGCAATTTACTGGCATTATCCGCGCTGGCGCGCTATGCTCCGGTTGAGCGCCTTGGCTACGACATCGAGGGGGAGGACATCTTGTGGCTTAGGCCAAGGCGCTCACTTTTCTTGGATTGACTACTTTGATGCGCCATCTTGGGGACGGCTTCGTCACTGCGACCAATTCTGCGGGCCAGTTGTGCGGTGACGAAGGCGTCGCCCTGCTAAATGGCGCGACCTCGGGTAAGTCCGGCTATGACGCTTGTGCGCATCCTAATCTGAGTCGGTCGAAAATTGCATCGATCTCACCCGCCTCGACGATGTCATCTACATGCATTGTCCTTCTTGCAAATCTCAGAGTGTTCAGCCCAGCGAAAGTGGAACTCGGCGGATCCCGCTGCTGATGCGGCCACTACTGGCGTCGCTACGGTGCTACACCTGCCAGCGACGGTTCTCGGTCTTCCGCCCCCTCTGTTGGCTGGGCTTGGCGTAGTCCATCCGACCCCCAACTCTTGAATCGCCAAATTGGGCGTGACGCTTGTCTGGGTGTTTGTCACCAGCGCACTGCGGTATGTCACACCGATTTTCTAGCCTTCTTCGCTTGGCAGGCTCACAGTCGTCTTGTAGGGTGAGATTAGAGCGTCCCGGCCCCGACAGCTGATTCTATCATCCGCCTTTTTGGTACTATCATTTCGGGCACCACCAGGCTTAGGCCGCGACGCTCATTTTCTTTTGGTCTCTAAATTGAGGGTACCGTCCAGATTCGTGTAAAAATGCACGCTATGGAATGACGCAAAAACAACTTCTCCCTTGATCTCTCAACAAATACGGAAGTTGTTTTCAACTCATTCCTCAAGACGGTCCCAATACTTGAATCAGCCCCAACGCTTGGGAATTAGATACCGAGACGAGTTTTGAAACGCCGCTTCCGACGTAAGTGCTCTTGGTGTGGAGCCGAAGGATGGATGTCCCAAAAACGCACGTTCTTGGGACGATGGCTTTCTGCGGTTCGAGCTGTCGGTCATTCTCACCGACGGCACTTCGGGGCAACCGAAATCTGGTGCAGTAATGTACGCCTAACGCTGATTTCTTGATGCTCCGTGAGGTGCCTCGGACGATGAAACCGAGGTAGATTCGCGTCCGAAGGTTTTGCGAACTTTTGCAAGTCAGTTACAGTTTCAGTATGTCAGTTCTGCCATTGACGGTGGAAACCTGGGCAGATGTCAGAGGTTACTCGTTTAGGAAAGGGAATTGGAGGCCATGTTCATTCTCCGGTCTGTCGTAGTCCTAGCTCTCGTCTTGGCCTGTGAAACTGCCGCCGCAAGGTCACAATTTCTTTCGAGTTACAACGACATGATAAAGACAGCGGATGTTGTTGTGATTGCGGATGCCACCGCATCCGCAGATATTAAGGGCAGCGTCGATAGAGACGACGGCTTCGCCGAAGTGGAGACTGTTTTCAGAGTAGATGTCGCAATCAAAGGTGAGCTCAAAGAAGAAAGCTTCAGATTCGTTCATTTGCGAGCTGTTGAACCAAGAGCCTTAGACATTAGAAATGGTCCGCGACTTGTGACTTTTGATATCAGCGATGAATTTGGGAAAATCAATCTTGTGCATGGTCTGGGCGGCATTCACGAGTTAAAGACGAAATACATGCTGTTCTTGAAGCGTCGTCAGGATGGGAGTTACGAAGGAATAACAGGTGTGTTCGATGCTGCTGAGTCCGTCAGGCAGCTTGCCGCCCCTAGTGAATTTCAAGCGAATATCGGTATACGAAAGATAAACCCCTAAACCGCAGGCTCTACTCTCACTATTGGCAAAGGCTTCTTGCGTTCTGCGTGAAACGTCTTGCGGTCTTAATCTACACGTTTGAATAGAACGGCGTACAAGATTAACGATGACAACTGAATCGAAATGACGGACAACATTGCGATTATGGTTCCTGCTTTAGAATGGCCTCGCTTAAAGCAAAGGCTAGAGCATACCAACAGCGCTACCGAGAGACCAGTTGAAGCGATTGCGATTCCCCAACGTGGAGAGTTGACCACGACTGTTGAGTAAATCGCTACAACAACCATAATGGCGAGCAAGCTTCGGGTCGAGAATCGCATGTCCTTCTCAGCTTAGAATCAAGAGATGGGTTTACCCTTCCTGGCTCATCTGTCCTATGTCGTCTCTGTGGATAATACAGAAGCGACAATACACCACTGATGAGATATGCTGCACTACTGGGTTCCGGAACGTAATTCGGCGAAATGTAGGCAACCCAACCTTCGGTATTTCCGTCTGGATTTGTTCCAGTTCCGACTATCACGCTGCCGTCCGCTGATACTGAACTAGCGCTTCTCAACGCCCATCCTGTCATGTCCACTCCGAGGTTTTCCAAAATGCCTTGAATTGGCTGCATTCCAGCTGCTTCAGTCCATCGGAAAGCTTGAAAGCGAAAGTCATTGCCGGAGCCACCAACGATTACCGAACCATCTGCAGAGATATCGGCTGCAAAACTCCCCGGTCGTTCTAGTCCAGGAAGATGGCCTAACCATACGGAACCTTCCGATTCAGTCCATCGCACGACGCCTTGACCATCCAGGAAGCCAGTGCCTGCAATTGCAGAACCGTCTTGAGATACACCGCTTGCGGAGGCCATCGGTAAGTCTATAGCAACCATCCCGATGTCTTCGGCCCACCGAAACGCTCTGTTTCCGTCCGATACCCCAACGATTGTGCCTCCATCGGACGATACATCTAATGCAAGACTAGATGCGTTGCCTCCAGGTAAATCTCCGATCGAAACTGGTCCTATTTCTTCTGTCCATCGGTATCCGAACACTCCTAATCCTGGTTCAGGTTTGGAGCCGACTATGGTCTTTCCATCACCAGACACAGAGACGGCATAGGATGGCCCGTTACAACCGCAACCTGAGAGAAGCTGAAATCCTAATTCTGCCGTGTAGTAGAACGGGACCTTATGGCTGGGCCCACTTTCGCCAGTCAGCCCTACGACAACGCTCCCGTCGGCCGAGGCTGAACCAGCAGCTGTAAAACCATTGGTTCCGACCCCACCGATACTCACTAAGCCGAGTTCCTCAGTCCAAATGAAAGCTTCGGTCCTCTCAGCTGCATTGGAACTCCCGACAATAGTTAAGCCATCATCGGAAATACCCGTCGCAAAACTCTGAAAGGTCCCACCCGGCAGATCGCCCAGCGGAATGAAGCGAGCACTATTTCGATTCGCATTCGCCAAACTGCACTGATAGATCAGCGCTATGAGAACCGTGCAGATGCGAGAGTTTGCGAATAATATTGTGTGCGAGTAGTGAAAGTAAGACATTGAATCTCTTCCGAGCTCATGTCCCCCACAGTTAAACTCTAACTGTGAATGCAGGAGTGTGTCAAGCGAGATCGCGGGACCGGCTGCTGGTTGAAACGCTCTACAGGCGTCAGGTAGGGCCTAGCAAGCGTGGAAACAAGTGCGGTCGGTGAATCCACCAATGGCATTCCCCTCGGCAGAATAGACGCTTTCCAAGCATTCCTTTTTGCCTAAAAGCAGGGCAGTGCAGCTTTCACTATGGTTCTGATTCACGGAGATGCCACACGAGGTGTGAACCTCATCTTGTGGAAACTGCGAGTTGCCGACTGCGCGAAGAGTGAAACGCTGAGGCAGGTTGGATTCCATCTGTTACCACAAGCGGTGGGTCACACCAAGTGTGGCAACTGATGCGTTCGGTGAGTACAGAACCGAGCCGCGACCGTAAGGGAGTCGACCGAGAGAATCGCCGGACCAAGCACTATTGACGGCGAGGATTGCAAGTACCTCAGCAGGAACAGTGTCGAATCCATGGCGAACTTTCTGGTCGACTCGCTCACGGTCGCGGCTCGGCAGGTGGGCGTTGCGCGCATCGATGGACCGCCACTTCGCTGTGGCACATCCAACGGACTGACTACCTGCTCTGCGGTCGCCACCGCTGGCGGGGTGGCCAATTATCGCGCGCGACTCTCTCGCCCACAGTCGGTAAAATGGCGTTCGCCGATGGCAGTAAGACTGTTGGCAGCGGTCCGTGGCGGGCCGACTGCCCTGAAGTTGATTGCTCGTGTCAGTGATCTCGTCCCTGGGACGACGCAACGCGACGCGGGTGGTTGCATGCGCAGGGCGTGGCGCCCGGCGCGAACTCGCACTTAACCGGACGACCAACAAACAAAAACCCGCAACAGGCAAAAGTCATGGCGTTTTGCGGGCGCCGAATTCGGCAAACACCATCAATGAAGGCAGACGCGAAAGCTTACCCGCGCAGAACTGAGGACTTTTGCGTTAAAAAACGCGTTTTCGAAAACCGAGCGAAAAATCCAACCGGGGGGGTATCCTCGCAAGAATGCGACGAATTTTTTCGTTCGCTAGTGGGCCACAGAGCCATCACGAAGACGCCGGAGCGTTGCCGTGGTCGCCCGTCGAGGACGTCGTGCCGTTGTGGTTGGCCGTCAGTCGAGCAGCATGACGAGCACGCAGTCGTCACCCGGTCGGCAGTTTGCTCTAATACAAGATTGGCACAACCCGTGCAGAGAGCGTAGTACCTTCCGCAATCCGAAATCCTCAATCGGCATTCAATCCATGCAATTCAAAATCGAAGCCCCGTTCCAACCCGCAGGCGACCAACCGGCGGCGATTGATACGCTGGTGAAAGGCCTGAGCGAGGGACAAAAAGAGCAGGTTCTGATGGGCGTCACCGGCAGCGGCAAGACGTTCACGATGGCCAATGTCATCCAACAGGTGCAGCGGCCGACGTTGGTGCTCTCGCACAACAAGACGCTCGCCGCGCAACTCTACTCGGAATTTAAGGAGTTCTTCCCACACAACGCCGTGAGTTACTTCGTTAGCTACTACGACTACTACCAGCCCGAAGCCTACATTCCGCAGCGGGACATCTACATCGAAAAGGACGCCTCAATCAACGAAGAGATCGACCGCATGCGCCTAGCGACGACCAGTTCGCTGGTCACCCGTCGCGACGTAATCGTAGTGGCAAGCGTCTCGTGCATCTATGGCTTGGGCTCGCCGGAAGACTACAAGCAAATGATGGTCGGCCTGCGCGTGGGCGCGAACCTCGACCGCGACGATGTGCTGGCACGGTTGATTGACATTCAGTACGAACGCAACGACACCGATCCATCGCGTGGGAAGTTTCGGGTGCGGGGCGATTGCGTGGAAATCTGGCCGTCGTACGAGGAGTTTTCCTTCCGCGTCGAATTCTGGGGCGACGAAATCGAACGGCTGGCGATCATCGATCCCGTCTCGGGCGAAACGATCGACAGTCTGGAAGAAATCTACATCTACCCGGCCAAGCACTTCGTCCTTCCCGAAGAGCGCATTGAACGGGCCGTCGACGAAATCCGCAAGGAGCTATCGGGGCGCCTAGAAACGTTCCGCGGCGACGGGCGATTGCTCGAAGCGCAACGGATCAACGCCCGCACGCGGTTCGACATCGAGATGATGCTGGAAGTCGGCTATTGCCCCGGCATTGAAAACTACAGCCGCATTCTGGCCGGTCGTGGGGCGGGGGAACCACCAAGCACGCTGCTTGATTTTTTCCCCGACGACTACTTGCTGTTCGTTGACGAGTCGCACGCCACAGTATCGCAAGTGCGGGCCATGTACGCCGGCGATCGCAGCCGCAAGGAAACGCTGGTGGAGCATGGCTTTCGGCTGCCCAGCGCCCTCGACAACCGGCCGCTGAAATTCGAAGAGTTTCAGGAGCGGATGAAGCAGGCGGTCTACGTCTCCGCGACACCGGCCGACTACGAATTGGAGCGCACCGGGGGCGAAGTCGTCGAGATGATCGTCCGTCCGACCGGATTGCTCGACCCGGTAATCGAAGTTGTGCCCGCGCGGGGCCAGGTGCCACATCTCCTTGAACAAATCAAAGAGCGGTCGGCGAGCGGCGAGCGCGTGCTCGTCACCACGCTCACCAAACGACTTGCCGAGGATCTGGCGACGTATTTCACTGAGCAAGGCATCCTCTGCAAATGGCTGCACAGCGAACTCGACGCGTTCGAGCGAGTCGAACTATTGCGAGATCTGCGCGAGGGCAAGTTCGAAGCCCTGGTCGGAATCAACTTGCTGCGTGAAGGTCTCGACCTTCCGGAAGTCTCGCTGGTGGCGATCCTCGATGCGGACAAGGAGGGTTTTCTGCGGAGCGAAACTTCGCTGATGCAGACCATCGGCCGCGCCGCTCGGAACGTCAACTCGAAGGTCATTCTCTACGGCGACAAGGTAACCGACTCGATGCAGAAGGCGATCACCGAGACGGAACGCCGTCGCCAACTGCAGGAAGCCTACAACAAGAAGCACGGCATCACGCCCGAGACGATCAAGAAAGCAATTCATCGCGGCATCGAGGCGGAAGCGTCCGCCCACGCGCAAGCGAATGCCGCCGTGGGTCGCACCGACGAAACGCAGTACATCACTGACGAATACATCGCGGAATTAGAACGAGAGATGCACGAAGCGGCCGACAACATGGAGTTCGAGCGCGCCGCAGCCATCCGCGACCGCATCGAGCAAATGCGCGACTCGGTCGGCCAGCCGGTCGATTCCGTAAAAGAAAAATCGAAAGGAAAAGGAAAGGGTCGTCGGCGCCGCGGAAAAAAAGGTGGCCTGGAGGCGCGTGTCCCACGCCCCAAACGCAACGTGTAAGAATCGCAGCTGCCGAAAGTGGGCGTTTCCCGACAAAAAAAGCCTGGCGCTCCGATGAGCACCAGGCTTGGAAGTTCGTGCGATTGACGGAGTTTTCACTCGCTTGCTGCGTCGTCTGACTCCTCAGCGCTGTCGCTGCTTTCCGTCGTGCCACTACCATCATCAGCGGCTTCCTCGGTCGTCGAAGTGTCAGAGGAAGTATCGGCTGCTCCGCCACCACATCCGACCACGGGCAAACACAAGCATAGTGCCAACAGCAAATAACTAAAACGCCTCATACGAGAGACCCTCCTTCTAAGTGTGATTCCAGTTCTAGGCTTGAGCGGTCACACGTGAACATGAGCCACTCCAAAGCCTCACCATAGTCGTGTAGAAGTCCGCTGGCAATGAACTAAATGCAGTAAATTACTCAGGATCGCAATTTCGCTGGGCAGGTGGCCTAGGACCGCGATGCCCAACCCAATCGGTACCGTCCAAACACACCTCCGGGCCACAAAGTCTACGCAAATTCACTGACCTGATTGCCGGAACGCAAATGGCAGACAACTGAGCCGATCGGACTCATTCTCGATCGACCCGTGAGCCGAAGGTTGCTGTAGGCGATGCCGCCCATGCGGCAATCTTTGTACCAATACCCTTGCGACGGGGACAATTTCCATGAGACGTTTTGCATTCCTAACGTTAGCCCTCGCGCTGGTTTGCGCACAAACAGCCCAGTCGCAAGAGGTTGCAGCGGAATCAAAGCCTGCCGCCGACGCCAGCGAAAATGATTGGTACTATGGCCCCACCGGCGCTCAGCCAGAGCAGAAGACGCTAGGTCGACAGAAGGCGGAACTGCGAGCCAAGCAGCGGCTAAGTCGTCTGTCAACGATGCGTTGGTACGGCTTCTCGGGCAGCCGACCCACGGCAGCCGCACTGCCATTCACCACAGCCTACAGTCCACACTGGACCCGCCCCGGTGGCCGCCCATTCGGTTGGTACATCAGCCAACGCCCCGTGGTAGTAGTTTCGCCATACTACCCAAGCTACTATCGGTAGTAGCTAACTGAGATTATCGCCTCTCTGGGATGCGTCCGCTTGAAGGGTCGTCGTAACGTCAATGCGTCGACTCGCAACGAGAATGCCGCTCCGCCTAGCTCGTCCAGTGCTGGTTCTTTCGGACCGAGCGGCAAGCGGCGATCAGATCGTGCAAGTGCAGAGATTGCGTCTCGCCAGCCGCAGCACGCGTCAGTTCATCGAGTACCTTCTGCGCTTCCCGAACCACGTCGTGACCGAGGACGTCTGGCTCGAGGGTGGCTAACTGGCGAGTCACCTTCTCCACCCCCGACCAATCCTCAGCGACGACAGCGGCAAATAGCTGCTCGATACTGTCCAGCTGCGAATCGATTACCTCCTCCACACGCCGGTTGTTCGCCGCCAGCTGCGCATGAAGTTGGTTGAGCTTGGGCAATGAGGGGTAGTCACTAGTATCCATCGCGCTGGACCACAGGATTCATTGGAGATGAGGTAATACATTAAGCGGCAAGGCGCACTTGGCTAGTGGCCGCCGGGACACCCACACCGGTCTTGCGCAAGACGAGCGGAACGATCTGTTCGGTCGCCAATCGCGCTACGGCCTCCGCCAACACCGGATGCACACTGGCATCTTGCGTCACGGCTAGCCGAGTCTGCTTGCGGACGATCCCAGCAGCGCGAGCTCGCACATAGCCTCGCGCTTCTGAAAACGACATCGATTCGACCTTCCCTCCAACAGTCGTGCAGACATCCTCCACGCTCGCTTCGGCAACCTGACGCGACAGTGCAGCAACACGACGTGACGAAGCTGCACTCAGCAGCTGGGCAATGGACTTGATCATGGGTCTTCCTTGATAGCTGTTGGGCTGCCGACGGCAATAATAGGCTGTCGGAAAAGATCGAAACCTACCTGTTAAATCGAGCCATCACGCTCATGCACTCCAGCGGCCGGAACTCGAAGGTCGGCATCCACTTATCCGTAAATCTATGGATAACTTGCCGAGTAACTCTAATCAGCAAACTAGTCTGGTCTTGACCAAAGCTCGCTAATTGCTTAACTTTCCAAAAGACGTGAATTGCGGCGGTTAGCTTAGGTTTTAACCGTGACGAGCCGAATAAACGTCTTAGTTTCGCATCCGGCAGCTAGAAGCCGGTGCATCATCAAGGCGCCGTGGCCAAGTGGCTAAGGCATCGGATTGCAAATCCGACATCGGCGGTTCGAATCCGCCCGGCGCCTCTTCTTTTCTCTCTGCAGCCCACATGACTGAAAGACTGTGGTGCTAGCAATCGTGATGCAGCGGCCAACGACTTAGGCCAGGATCTCCCGAATCACATGACCATGCACGTCGGTGAGTCGACGGTCGATCCCGTCGTGGCGAATCGTCAGGCGAGTGTGATCGATACCCAGCAGATGCAGTACCGTGGCATGGATGTCGTACACTTCGGTCGCCTTGTCACGCTGAAGTGGTTTGTACCCCCATTGGTCCGACGCACCGTGGGAAATGCCTCCGCGGACACCACCGCCAGCCAGCCAGTTGGTAAAGACAAACGGATTGTGGTCACGCCCGACGCTGCCTTGTGTGGAGGGCATGCGGCCGAACTCGGTTGTCAACAAGACGATCGTGTCATCGAGCATGCCGCGTTGCTTGAGGTCTTGTATCAGTGCCGCCGCGCCAACACTCATGCCCCAGGCCAGAGGACCGTGGTCGCGTCGGATATCTTCGTGAGAGTCCCAATTACGACGTGGGAAGTCGTTTTGCTGGCCTGACCAGATCTGGACAAATCGCACGCCCCGTTCCAGCAACCGTCGTGCGATAAGGCACTTTCGCCCGAAGTAGTCCTGTTCTTCGATTGGATTGATATCTTTCGGCCAGCTTGTTTTCCCGTGATCTAGTCCGTACAGCTTGAGAATATGCTTCGGCTCTCTCGACACATCCAAGGCTTCTGGTGCCGCCAGCTGCATCTTGGCCGCGAGTTCATAGGCTTTGATACGCGCATCCAATCTGGAATCTCCGCTACGAGATGTACGATGCGTCTGATTGAGCTGATTGATTAAGGAGTGGGCCGACGAATCATTTGCTGCGTTGACGAAGCTGCCAGCAGGCGGGTTCAGATCGGCAATTGGGTTCGCTGTGCCCGGACGGAGGATCGTGCCTTGGTGCTCAGCGGGTAAGAACGCTGCATGCCAATTCTTGGTCCCGCCCGACGCAAAGCCTCGGTGATCGGGCAGCACCACGAAGGTCGGTAGATTATCGTTCAGCGTGCCCATTGCGTAGCTGATCCAACATCCCATCCCAGGAAAGCCCGGTCGCTGGAACCCAGTGGCCTGCAAGTAGGTCGCCTGGCTGTGAACGCCGGTCTTACCCACCATGTTGTGAATGAACGCGATCTCATCCACCACGTCGCCCAGTCGCGGCACCGCGTCGCTGAGCATCTTGCCGCACTCTCCGTACGGCCTGAACTTGAAGGGCGACTTCATCCAGGGCCCCAGGCCATCTTGAAACGCTTCGACCTTCTCTCCAAAGTCCGATTCTTGGCCATGCAGCTTGTTGAGGGTCGGTTTGTGGTCCCAGAGGTCGATATGACTGCAGCCTCCGGCCAAGAACAATTGCACCACGCGTTTGGCTTTCGGCGCGTAGTGCGGTAGGTCGGCGGCGAAGGCGTGTTCATTGCCCAACATCGCCGCGAGTGCGACTCCGCCGAGGCCGCCGCCCGATTGCCACAAGAACTCTCGTCGAGATGATTGCATGCTATTAGTCGACAAATACAAATTCGTTCAAATTCAGGATCACGCGACACGCACTCGCCAAACCGAATTCCGCCGCATGGTCGATCAACGATTGTTGTTCGTGAGCACTTGGCATGCGACTTAACGTCAGCTGGAACGCCGTGTCGATTTGATTCGCTGGATTCTCATGCATGTCGGCTAGGCGTGTGGCCATCTGCTGCGCCATATAGAGCATCAATTGGTTGTTGAGCATGGCCAGAGCCGACATTGCCGTCACCGTTTCGTCACGTTTCGCAACCTGCTGAGACGGATCCGCGCAGTCGAGCGTCTGCATGAACGGCTGCGGTTGCGAGCGAGGCAGAAAACGGTAGATGCTGCGGCGATGGGTGGTCGGATCTTCCGGATCGTATTTCTCGTAGATGAACTGCGGTGAGTGCGAGGTTTGCTCCAATACGAAGTCCTGGAAGCCAGGACCATACATCG
>JANQQA010000176.1 GCA_028285205.1 Bythopirellula sp.
AGCCAACGGAGATGAAGCAGCTCGACTCGGGCGGGTTTATGGACCTGGCTCATCAGCGCGCCCAGGAAGCCTACGACGAACGCGAATCCGAATATCCTGTGCGGGCGGCCATGTCCCGTTTCGCTTCGCGCGATCGCAGCGGCACTCAGCAAGGCTTTCAACGGGAGGAACTTGCCGAATGGGCAAAGACCCGTTTCGACGTAGATCTGTCTCTCGATGACTTCAAGAACAAGCAGCGCGACGAAATCCGGCTCCTCCTGCTCGAGCACAGCCGCAAGAACAACGCTCGCGCCAACCAAGTGGCTGCGGAAGCCCAACAGAAGGTTGACGCACTCTTCGCAGAGGCCGGCACCGCCAGCACGCTAGGCCAGGCGACTGGTCAGAACGGCAAGCTGGACGACCTTAGCTCCTGGCTCAGGCAGTCATGCCAGTGCGAGATGCCGATCGACGAATTGGCGCGGCTGGATCACCACGAAGCTTTGCTGCGAGTGTCGCAAATGATCGAAGATCGTTTCCGCCCGGAAATGCGACGGATGGAACGCATTCTTCTGCTGCAGCTCCTCGACCAGGCTTGGAAAGAGCACCTGCTGGCGATGGACCACCTGCGCTCTAGTGTTGGTCTGCGAGGCTATGCCCAGGTTGATCCCAAGGTCGAATACAAACGCGAAGGCATGCGGATGTTCGAGACCATGTGGACGTCCGTCGCCAATTCCGTTACTGACCTGATCTTCAAAATGGAGCAACTCGACGAAGGATTCGTCGGTAGCACCTGGGTAGAGACCGAAGCCCGGCACGACGAAGCACCGGGAGCATCTGAGATCGCCGATCAGCAACAATCAGCCATTCAGGGAAGCGAGTCGCAACAGAAGTCCGAACCAATCCGCAATCGCGGGGAGAAGATTGGCCGCAACCAACCCTGCCCCTGCGGAAGCGGAAAGAAGTATAAGAACTGCTGCATGCGAGGCGGGTAGTTACCCTCAGTCTGACCACATGATTCTTACGGGAAAGGAATCCCGAGTGCCCTTGCTTTTCTCCTGGCTGCTGAATGCGGCTTACGCCGTAGCGATTCTGATTTCCCCGCCGTGGATCCTCTGGGCGGCGGTGCGGCACGGCAAGTATCGCGAGGGCTTTGCCGAGAAGTTTTTCGGCCGGGTGCCGCGACGCCATGGTGATAAGCTCTGCATTTGGCTCCACGCGGTCAGTGTCGGTGAGGTGAACCTGCTGGAGGCGATCATCAGTGAGCTAGCCACCCGCGACGTTGACTGCCAACTGTTCATCTCAACGACGACCAAGACCGGTTACGACCTGGCATGCCGTAAATACGCCGAGCATGCCGTCTTCTATTGTCCACTGGATTTCAGCTGGGCCACTGCGTCGGCCTGCCACCGCATCCGCCCCGACTTGCTGATCCTGGCAGAACTGGAGCTATGGCCGAATCTGATTCGCAGCGCGAAATCAGCAGGCGCGTCAGTGGCCATAGTGAATGGCCGTCTCAGCGACAACAGCTATCGTGGCTACCGCCGCCTGCGACCACTAGTGTCGCGACTGCTAGAGAAGATCGATCTTATCGCCGCGCAAGACGAAGAAACTGCCGAGCGCTTTCAAATGTTGGGCGCGACTACTGAGTCTGTTTACTTAACCGGCTCTCTGAAATTCGACGGTGTCGAGACCGACCGAGCCAATTCACGCACCGCTAAACTTCGGGAGCAGTTCGGCATCGCTCCGGACGAGGTAGTCTTCCTGGCTGGGAGCACACAAGCCCCCGAAGAAGCCTATGCTCTGGAGATCTATCGTAAACTAGCCGCAAAGCATCCCAAGTTGCGTCTGGTCGTTGTGCCCCGTCACCCAGAACGGTTCGATGAAGTCGCCCAACTGCTTGACCAATCCGGCGTGCAATACCTCCGACGCTCTCAACACGAACAATCCGAAATCAGAATTCCGAATTCCGCAATCATCCTGGTCGATTGCATCGGCGAACTCGGCGCCTGGTGGGGGCTGGCGAATGTCGGATTTGTCGGGGGCAGCTTTGGCAGCCGCGGTGGCCAAAACATGCTGGAGCCTGCCGCCTACGGCGTAGCTACTTGTTTCGGCCCTAACACCAAGAATTTCCGCGATATCGTCGCGCAGCTGCTGAAGGCTCAAGGGGCATGCATCGTACAAGATCGTGGCCAGTTGGAGAGCTTCGTCCGCCGGGTTCTTGAGGAGCCTGATTGGGCACAGCAACTTGGTAAGAGGGCGCGACAGTTGGTTCTATCTCAACAAGGAGCCGTGAGAAGCACGATTGATCTCTTGCTGCCTTTGC
>JANQQA010000332.1 GCA_028285205.1 Bythopirellula sp.
ACGACTTTGGTCAGCGGGAAAACCGCATCTGCCTCGCTGCTGAGCGCGCTGGGGCGACTGTACTTGGCAGGTGCATCGCCAGACTTTAAGGCCTTCGACAGCCACTGGCCACGTAGGCGGCTAAGCTTGCCGACCTATCCGTTCCAAAAGCAGCGCTACTGGATCACGGAAATCTCCGATTACTTGGAAAGAGAACCTGAAGCCGTTCAAGGTTAGATGACATGATGAGTGCGAACCAACCATTCGACGTAACGATACTCGGTGGAGGCCTAGCGGGCTTAACGCTCGCAAAGCAGCTGCTGATGAAGCGGCCGGCAACGCGCGTCGCGGTGATCGAAAAGCAGACCTTTCCTGTGTCCGAGGCGACGCACAAGGTGGGCGAATCTTCCGTGGAGATCGGTGCCCACTACTTCGGCGAGGAACTGCAGCTGAAGAAGCATCTGACCGACCATCAGCTTCCCAAATTTGGACTGCGTTTTTTCTTCAAGGACGCTTATCAGTCGCTGGCTGAAGGCACGGAAGTCGGCGGCAGCACGTTCTTCTCCGCGCCGAGCTACCAAATCGATCGCGGACGGTTCGAAAATTTCCTCGCCGATTCGATCACCAAGATGGGCGCCACATTGCTGAGCGGCAGTAAGCTGAGCGACGTGAGTCTTCTTTCAGCTGAGGAAAACGATTCTGCCCCCAGTCACCAAGTTACCTACGAACGAGAAGGGACGGAGCATTCGCACACGACACGTTGGGTGGTCGATGCGAGTGGTCGGGCGAGTTACTTGAAGCGAAAACTCGACCTGGCCGAAGACATCGGCCACGATATCAATGCCGTTTGGTTTCGCGTCGATGCGAACATCCAAGTGGACGACTTTTGCGAAGACAATCAGTGGCGCATGCTCACCGGAAAAGTGCCGCGGCGCTGGCTCAGCACCAATCACTTAATGGGTGAAGGCTACTGGGTGTGGCTAATTCCGCTGGCAAGTGGCTCCACCAGCATCGGCATCGTCGCCGATCCGCGCATCCATCCGCTGAGCGAAATCAACAGCTTCGAAAAATCCATGACGTGGCTGGAGCGTCACGAGCCCGAGTGCGCTGCCAGTCTTGAGCCGCATCGTGACAAGATGCAAGATTTCCTGGCAATCAAGAACATGGCCCGCGGGTCACGACAAGTTTTCTCCGCTGACCGCTGGGCGCTGACCGGCGAGGCCGGTGTGTTCCTCGATCCGTTTTACTCGCCCGGCAGTGACTTCATCGCAATCGGCAACACCATGGTCTGCAAACTGATCGAAGAAGACCTCGCCGGCCGGTCGATCGAGCATCTGGCACCAACGCTGCAAAGCATCTTTTTGACGCTGTTTCAAAACAATTTGCTTACCTATCGCGACCAATATCCGTTGTTTGGGAATCCGCGGATCATGGCCCTCAAGTTCGTCTGGGACTACGCAGTCTACTGGGGCTTTCCGGCGCTGTTGTACTTCAACGGCAAGCTCACCGACGTGGGCTTTATTCAATCCTTGGCCAAAGGAATCGAAGATATCCGCGACATGAATCTCAAGATGCAGGAGTTCTTCCGCCAGTGGCATCAAGCAGATCCGACGATCCGTGCTGAGGCGGCGTTTGTGGATCAGAGCGAGATTGAGATCATGACGCGGCTCAATGCCGAGCTGCGTGAAAAGCTCGACGATGCGGCGCTGAAAACACGGTTTGCTGACAACGTCAACCTGATCCGCGATTTGATGCATGAGATCACCGGCCGCGTACAACGGGCACAGCCCCAAATCGAATCAAGAATACCTCTAAACGGTGTTACCGAAAGTCGCCTCGAGAACGTGTTCGAAGTCCTTCACATCTAAATTGCGAGCGATTTGCACGCAAGTTGCAAACAATAGTCGAGAACAAGCACCATGGACGATAAACAAACCGATTTGACAATCCTCGGCGGCGGACTCGCCGGCCTCTCGTTGGCGCTGCAGATTCGCCAGCAGTTGCCTAGCGCACAGATCACCGTCCTCGAGAAACGCAAACATCCCGTTCCGGAAGCCGCTCACAAGGTGGGCGAGTCGACCGTCGAGGTAGCGGCCCATTACTTCGGTCGCGTGCTTGGTCTGCGCGACCACATTCTTGAGCAGCAGCTTCCCAAGCTGGGCCTGCGATTCTTCTTCCCGCATGGTGACAACTCGCGCATCGAAGATCGACTCGAGTTAGGTGGCAAACGCTATGCACCCTGTCCCAGCTACCAGCTTGATCGCGGGCGATTCGAGAATTTCCTGGCGGATCGGTGTTTGTCGCAAGGAATTGACTTCGTCGATGAGGCCGAAATCCAAGACGTCGAGGTTCGGAAGGGCAGGGCAGGACATCGAGTGGCGTATCAACACGAGGGAAGCCCCCGCAGCGTCGACTCACGTTGGCTTGTCGACGCCAGTGGCCGACGTGCGTTTTTGAAGCGAGAGCTCAATCTTGCCATGCCTTCGCCACATCGGGCGAACTCAGCGTGGTTCCGCTTCAAGAAACACATCAAAGTCGACGATTGGGCAAACGATCAAGCGTGGCAAGCCGGGCACGAAGGCAAGACCGGCCGTTGGTACAGCACGAATCACTTGATGGGCAAAGGTTATTGGGTGTGGATGATCCCGCTGGCGTCCGGATCCACCAGCATGGGTATCGTCGCGGGTGAGCCGTTTCATGCGCTCTCCGACTTCAACTCAATGGACAAGGCGGTCGATTGGCTGGAGCGTCACGAGCCGCAGTGTGCTGCTGCGGTCAAGGAGAACATCGACCAGTTGCAAGACTTCCGCGCAATCAAGCACTACGCGGTCGAGTGCAAGCAAGTCTTCTCGCGTCATCGCTGGGGCATCACCGGCGAAGCGGGCTTCTTCCATGATCCGTTCTATTCGCCCGGCAGCGACTTCATTGCCTTCGCGAATACCTTCCTCACCGATCTGATTCGTCGCGATCTGACCGGCAAAGACTATCGCATGCGCGCGTTCACTTACGATCGCATCTTCAAACGCTTCTACTACGGCACCTGTTCGGCTTATCAAGATCAATATTGCCTGTTCGGCAACCCGACCGTCATGCCGGTGAAGATCCTCTGGGACTATCTGGTCTATTGGTCGATCACCGGATTCATCTTCATGCACGGGCGAATGTGCGAGCAGACGATGTACCTCCGCAACTTGTCTCGTCTGACGCGGCTGAAGAAACTGAATCACTTCATGCAAGACTTCTTCCGCCAGTGGAACCAGGAGACCGAAAACGCCACGCGCACCGGAGTAATCAGCGTTTCCGAAATACCGATCATCCGCGAGATGAATTCGCGCTTGTTAGATGAAATGGATCGAGGAGCGTTCACCAACCGATTTGGTGAGAACGTCGCACAATTGGAAACGTTGTGTTGCGAGATCGTCGACCAATCGGGGCTCGACGTGGTGAATCCCTTCCGCCGCCGTCCTTTGCCGACGGTGCGAGCGGACGCATTCGAGCAGGTCTTCCATCCCTCTACACGACAGCTCGAACCGGAATTAGCAGCGGCGACTGGCTGACCCAACCCCAGAGTGCAATGATCGATCGCATTGGCCCGACGCAGCGCCCCAACCGGACCGTTGCGGGCTACCAAAGCTGGCGATCGCTGTTGTTCATGCATTGGCCCGTGCCTCTGGCGACACTCCGCCCGCTGGTGCCCGCGTCGCTTGAGATCGATCAGCACGACGGGGTCGCCTACGTCGGATTGGTCCCCTTCGCGATGTTCAGCGTACGTCCGCGTTGGGCACCGCCGTTTCTTGGCTTCAATTTTCTGGAAACCAACGTTCGCACCTACGTCAGCCATCGTGATCAACCAGGGGTGTATTTCTTTTCTCTTGATGCCGCCTCACGCATCGGCGTCTGGACAGCGCGCACGTTTTGGGGGCTTCCCTACTACCATGCCCAGATGAGCCTGGAGCGGGACGACGATACCTATCACTATCACTCCCGGCGAACGGAAACCGGCACAGGCCTTGAAGTGCGGTGTCGCGTGGGAGAACACCTCGCGCCTGCGCCGCCCGATTCGCTCGAGTTCTTTTTCTTGGAGCGATATCTCCTATTTCTGGAGCGGAAAGACCGACTTGTTTGCGGCCAGGTCCATCACACTCCCTACCCCGCGCAACTCGCGGAAGTCACGCATTTGGACGACGAGTTGCTGGCGGCAGCTGGTTTCGATGGGTGTGGCTTTCCTCCCCCGCATGCACATTTTGCCAGTGGCGTGGACGTCGAGATCTTCGGTCTGCAAGATTGCTAAACCTGGGCCGCTGCGCGCGTAGGGCTACCGCCTGTCGTAGCCAAATGAGATAATCTGCTTCGTCATGGCAACGCAAATTCAAGTCGACTCAGCGCTCACGCAATTTCATGGTTGCACGCAGACCTGGTTTTCTGAGGCGTTTGCCGGACCGACGAATGCACAGCGGCAGGCGTGGCAACCGATCACGGCGGGCGAGAGCACGTTACTGCTTGCACCGACCGGAAGCGGAAAGACACTGGCGGCTTTTCTCGCGTCGCTTGACCGCCTGATGTTCGGTGATCGCGCTAGCGAAACGCAATCCAAGAACGAGGGCGTCCGCGTCCTCTACATCTCGCCGCTCAAAGCGTTGGGTGTGGACATCGACCGCAACTTGCGAGCGCCGATTGCCGGCATTTCCGCCGTTGCGGAACGGACCGGCGAGCCGATACACACTCCGTCGGTTGCGATCCGATCTGGCGACACGTCGCAAAAAGAGCGCCGCGAAATCGTCAAGCATCCGCCGGAGATCCTGATCACTACGCCCGAGTCGCTGTACTTGATGCTCACCAGCAGCGCCGAGTCGGTGCTGGCTTCGGTCGAAACGGTCATCATCGACGAAATCCACGTCATGGTACCTACCAAACGCGGCGTGCATCTATTCCTCACGCTGGAGCGCCTGGAGCGATTGCGAACACGCAGCAACGCCGACGTGGCACCGCTTCAGCGGATTGGATTGTCAGCGACACAGCGACCCTTGAACGAAGTCGCACGACTGCTCGGCGGAGCGAACGCGACTGCCGACCCCGAAGAGGCAGTCCGTCCGCGCGAGGTGAAGATCGTCGATGCCAGTGAACCGAAAACTTTGGAGTTGCGTGTCGAAGTGCCGGTTGAAGACATGGCCAGATTGGGCGATCGCCCGATCCCCGGCAGCCCAGCGATCCTGCCAATCGATGCCGCGCAGGGATCTGAGCCGACCGCACCTGCGGCAGGCAGCATCTGGCCGTCGATTCATCCGCAGTTGGTGAAATTGATTCGTGCGCATCGTTCCACCATGATCTTTGTGAACAGCCGCCGCTTGGCGGAGCGGTTGGCTTCAGCAATCAATGAGTTGGTGCAGGAAGAGGATTCCGAAGCGCCCGAGATCGCGCTAGCCCATCATGGTTCAATTGCCAAGGACAAACGTGCCGCGATCGAGGACCGACTGAAACGCGGTCTGTTGCCCGCGATTGTCGCCACGAGTTCTTTGGAACTGGGCATCGACATGGGCGCAGTCGACCTGGTCATCCAAATTGAAGCGCCACCGACTATTGCTTCGGGACTGCAACGTATCGGCAGAGCTGGGCATCAGGTCGGGGCATCTTCGCGTGGGGTGATCTTTCCCAAGTATCGTGGCGACTTGCTGGCTTGCTCGGCGGCGACCGGGCGGATGCTTAACGGAGAGGTCGAAGAAACCTTCTATCCGCGCAATCCGCTCGATCTGTTGGCGCAGCAGATTGTGGCGATGGTCGCGCGCGAGACGCTCAATGTCGACGAGCTGTATGCGACGATTCGCGGTGCGGCACCATACGCAGACCTGCCACGTTCGTCTTTCGAGGGAGTGCTCGATTTGCTAGCGGGCCGTTACCCGTCTGACGAGTTCGCCGAGTTGCGGCGGCGTATCAATTGGGATCGCATCGCGGGTACCATTTCCTCGCGCAAGGGTACGCAATCGTTGGCGATTCTCAACGGTGGCACGATCCCCGATCGCGGACTGTACGGCGTGTTTCTCGTCGGGGACGGACCGAACGGGACGGGCGGCAGCCGCGTGGGCGAATTGGACGAGGAGATGGTTTTTGAGACCCACGCCGGTGAAGTATTTCTGCTTGGTGCGTCGAGCTGGCGCGTGCTGGAGATCACCCGCGATCGGGTGTTGGTCGCCCCTGCGCCGGGCGAGCCGGGACGCATGCCGTTTTGGCGTGGCGATGCACCGGGCCGACCGCTGGAGTTCGGACGTGCAATCGGTCGGCTCGCGCGCGAGTTGACCTCGGCCGACGAATCCGAAGCGAACGCGAAACTTCGCGACCATCACGCTCTCGACAATCAGGCTGCCGAGAATCTGCTTCGCTACCTCAGCGATCAACAGGAGGCGACCGAAGAAACGCCCAGCGATCGGGCAATCGTCATCGAATCGTTCATCGACGAAATCGGCGATTGGCGTGTGTGCATCCTGTCGCCATTTGGTGCGCGGGTGCATGCGCCGTGGGCCATGGCGGTGGCAGCGAAGCTGCGTGAGGAAGAACTCGGCGAGGTCGACATGAACTGGAGCGACGATGGCATCGTGTTCCGACTGCCCGAATCTGACCAGCCACCGAGCGCCGGGCGATTTCTGCCCGGTGCCGAAGACGTCGAGGACATGGTCACACGGCAACTCGGCTCGACCGCGCTATTCGCCGCGCGGTTCCGGGAGAACGCGGCGCGCGCGCTACTGCTCCCCAAACGCCGTCCGCAAGGACGTACGCCCTTGTGGATGCAACGCCGCAAGAGTGCCGACCTGCTGCAAGTAGCGTCGCGGTACCCAAAGTTTCCTATCTTGCTG
>JANQQA010000338.1 GCA_028285205.1 Bythopirellula sp.
CGCAGTAGACATTCTGCTCGCGGACACGCCGAGCGATCAGCTGCGCGTATTGCGACCCAAAGTCGAGCACCAACACACGCTCTTGCGACGTCTGACGGGCAACGGGACTGGCGGAACCAGACGCAACGGTCATCGCACCCTCCTGGCGGGAAAACAGGGCAGTATACAGAAATTTCGAATGACCAAATACCCGATGACCAAGTCATTCGACGAGGCTCAGATCGCCGGGGGCGGGGAGCTCAACGCGATGGGGCCGCGGACGGCGTAGTCCTTGCCGTGGAATGTGCTCATTTTCTCGGCCTGTGGAACGATACCAACTCGCGGCAAATCCATGCGATCTGCGTCCCAGCAAGTCCCGATGGACACCTCTCGCGATGTCAGTCCATCGTTGTGATATCGGCAAGCCTCAAGAAGCAGCTGCATTTGCTTGTCGGAAACCGTGAATACACGTCCGTGGAGTTGCTCAACGAGTTCCGCGCCACGCCTGCCGTGATCTGGATCATGACCTTCATTCTGTCGTTCCACATCATGAAACAGCGCAAATAGCCTGACGACCATTTCGTCAGCACCGTTGAGACGGCAAAGTTGCAAGCCGTTACGCTCTACATTCCGCCAGTGATTAGGCCCATGCAATGACCAGTCGCCAAGTGCGAAGCGAGCGATCATTTTTTTCCAGAGTTCAGGAAAGTCAGGCGGCATGAAATCATCCGTATGGCGTGATTCAGTTCGGTGCCCTCTTGATGCCTCGTACCCTACCACTGTCCGTTGGTTTTTCGCCACTTAAGTTGCCCAAACACACCACGAACGATTATGATGCAAATAGGCATCACGCGCGGCGGTGTCGACGGAAACCCTTACGAGAAGGACATTTACGACGTGCAAATTTTGCTGACCAACGACGATGGCATCTATGCGCCTGGCTTGGCGGCCATGGAACACGAGTTGCGAAAGCTGGGTGACGTGACGTTGGTTGCCCCGCTTACGGAACAAAGCGGCGTCGGCCACGCAATCACTTACCTGACTCCGTTGATGGCTCGCAAGGTGTATGGCGAGGACGGAAATCAGCGCGGTTGGGCAGTCGAAGGCAGTCCGGCCGACTGCGTGAAGCTGGCAGTCGCCGAGTTGTGCCCCTCGCGGCCGACGTTGGTCGTCAGTGGAATCAACAGCGGACTAAACGCTGGCATCAACGTGCTGTACTCCGGCACGGTGGCAGCGGCGATCGAAGGAGCTTTTTTTGGGATCACCAGCGTGGCGGTCTCACTTGGCTATGACGACGACGACACACACTTTCGACCGGCAGCCAAACTGGCGGTTCCCATCATTCAGCAGATACTGGAAAGCCCCGAATCTGCGAATCACTTGTACAACCTAAACATCCCCCAGCAAGCACTCACCGGCGAACCACAAGTGCACGTCGTACCCGCCGCGACCACGCCCTGGGGCGAGGATTTTGAGGAGCGATCAGATCCGCGCGGACGCAGCTACTACTGGGCTACCGGCCTAGCACCCGATCCTCCTAGCGACATCGAAACTGACCTGTCTGCCTTACGAGCCGGCAACATCACCGTCACACCGCTGAAGTTCGATATTAACCATCGGCAAAAGATCGAAGAGATGAAACAATGGCAGCTCGGCGCAACCGCTAATCGTGCCTGACACAGTTCGTACATGACACCAGCGCCGCTAAACACTCCCCAAACACAACTCTCCCCAACATACTAGGACACACCGATGAAGCCCTCCGCCCTACTGACACTCGTTGGCATGTTTGTACTGACTACCGGTTGCGATGCACCCCAAGTCGGCAACCCAGTGACCGTTGCTGATGCGGGTGTGACTGAGCCAGCCCCAGAACCAACAACAACCTCGCGGGTACCCGATTCGAAGGTCGAGCACCCAGAATGGTACCTCCCCGATGGACGTCTCGACATGTCGGGAATTCCGGGCGAGCCGCCAATGACAACCTCCACGCCACGCAAAGTACACGCGAAAGACCCGAAGAAGGGCAAATTGACGCGACGTCGCGGCGGCAAGTTGTTGGGAACAACGCTCCAAGCTCTTCCCTGGGCGGAGAACGAAACGATCTTCAACATTGTGATCCCTAGCCAACTAGCGACCTACGACGCCCTTGAGGGTCGTCCCGTCCGTTCCCACGAAGAGTTCATGGACAAGTTCGTTAACGGGTTCATGCAACAACATCAACCGGGCTTCAAGCTCCCTGAACTGGAACCTGGTGACGAGTACCTATTCGATCCTGAAGACAAAGTGCTCAAAATCTACCGACCAGAAGGATAACCAACGAGTAGGCAGGGATCGCCGATACTTCCCACCTAAGATCTCTCATCTTTGACGATCCTGCCATGAATAACCTTGCGAAGATTCCGACATTCGTCTGGCGACTACTGTTTGCTGCCGCGCTGGTTGCCGTCGCATTCCTGACCGACGCGCGTGCGAGCGACTGTCCTTGCGTTAACCGAGCGCAACCTGAGAGTTGGGTCTTCGCTCGTAGCCGCTACACGCACGATCCCGACACGGGTGGACGCGTGGCGCAGTATGCTCGCAAAGCACCGGTCGAACCCCTGCCTGACCAACGCGCCGTCACGAGCGGCTACCGCCGCACACGACAGGTGATGCGCGGAGCTGACGGTTCGGTGGACACCACGTACCAAGTGCAAAGCTACGGCAATGGACGCGGTGGACTCGATGCCGAATGGGAACGCTTCCACGATGCCTGGCGCGGTTCGACGATCGGCGGCGGCAACTTCTTCTCGTTCCCAGGCTACTTCGGCTATGGTGCTTTTCCTGGAGCTGGTTTTCCCGGGGCCGGTTTCCCAGGGTTTGGCCCCGGTGGTAGCGGCGGTGGTGGTGGCGGAGTCCCGCCGGGAACCGTGCCACCTGGATTCCGTTTTGATCCACGCCAGCGGTTCGGTCCGGGATTCGGACGCCCCGACGCAGGTCGCCTCGACCCCGACGGTGCTAACGGCTGGCCTGACGGCCGGACCCGCACGCCCGACCGTCTGTTCTTCAACCAGGCAGTGCCAACGCCGGCCGACCTCGCCGAGTAGTTCAAGTTTCCCTTCCTGAGAGGGAGCGACCAGGCGAGGCGCGAAGAAAGCGAAGACCTATCGAGTCACCGCCGCTGGTTGATTACCGCGCAAACTGCTCACTGCGTTGAGCGGTTTGCCCTTCCAGTAGGCGGTGAAGTCTTCGAGCAGCCAATGACCATCGCTTCGCTTCCAGTTGAGTTCGACTTCGTCGAAATAAAAGACGGCGATCCCAGACCGCGCGTGCGTGCCTTGAACGCGCCCCTTGAAGCGCGAGGTCGCGACCGTTGGATTGCGTCCCTCGCAATCAATCCGAAGTGCCGTCGCTCCGGTGTCTTTGACGTTGACCATTGGCATGAGCGTTTCGATGTCGCTACGGATCTCCGTTGCGGCCGGGTCGACCAAAGCAACGACGCCGTCGACGTCGTTGGCTGCGATAGCGTCGAGAATCTCCTCGATCGCGACCTCCACCTGCTCGCGCGGCGTGACGACCAGGTATTCGGTAATCAGCAACAGTGAAGTAAACATCACGACAGCCGCCAGACCGACGAGCGGCGGAACGCTTCTGCGTGATAAGAATACAATCCCAAACAACGTGGCCAGTACGGCGCCGACTGCGAGAATCGGGAGTGGGTTTTCGAGAAGAGTGTCCAATCGCGTGTCCCTGCGTACGGAAGAGCAAATGTGTTTACCACGGAGTCAACGAGAAGACGATTTTACTGATCGTGGCCAGTATCTTCCGCGACGCCGTTGTTGACGGTATTGTTCGCGTGCAGTCGCTCGCGGGCAAGCATTGAAATCGAGACGGCGAGAATGGCCCCTAGCGTGATTGCCAACGGCTTGAGTCGAATCTTCGTCATCCCCGGCCGCGAGTACTCGGGGACGTTCGTTGCCGTTTTTCTACCGGTACCATCCTGCGTGATCGTCAGCCCTTCGGCCACCGCCGCGCGAGCTTGACTCTTCCGCTCGATCTGAGCCTGACGGTTGCCAAACTTACCGCCGGTCGCCAACAGCGCCGTGAGCCCGACCGCCGAGAACAACGCGAACCACAGCCACGGGGAGTCGGTAATGGGTCGAGGCTCAGACATGCGGCTACGCTTGCTGCTCCTCATACGTCGGCCAGTCGGCGTAGCCTACAGGATCAAACGAATACCAAACGGCCATCTCAGCCGGCTCGGCGAGGGGCCAACCGTTGGCAAATCGCTCCACCAGATCCGGATTGCTAATGAACGGACGACCGAACGAGATGAGGTCGGCATGGCCGTCGGCGACCGCTTGCTCGGCGGATTCTTGCGTGTAGCCGGTGCTCCCCATCAGTGGTCCGGAAAAAGCTTTGCGGAACTCGGCCAGCGTCATCGCCTCACCCAGTTCGTGGAACCCAAAGCCAGTGCCGTCCATCACGTGCAGGTAAGCGAGGTCGCGCTGATCCAATTGCTGGGCGACATAGGTAAACAACTCGCGATACTCGGGACTGCCCATCGCATTGAACGCCCCGTTTGGCGAGATCCGCACACCCACGCGATCAGACGACCACGCGTCGCAAACCGCGTCGACCACCTCTCCGAGCAGCCGGAACCGATTCTCAATCGATCCACCGTAGTCGTCGGGGCGCTGATTGGTCTTCGACTGCAGGAACTGATCGAGCAGATAACCGTTGGCACTGTGGACTTCCACGCCATCGAATCCTGCCGACTTACCGCGCGCGGTTGCTTTCGCGTAATCGGCGACGACGCCCGGTAGCTCTTCGGTTTCCAGCGCCCGCGGCACTTCGTACTCCTGCTTGCCGATGGGCGTGTGGATGTGATCGTTCTCGATCTTCAACGCAGACGCCGAGACGGGCAGCTCGCCGTTATGAAAACTGCTGTGCGACGCGCGTCCGCAATGCCACAGCTGCAAGAAAATCTTGCCGCCGGCCTGATGCACCGCATCGGTGACCAACTTCCAACCCTCGGCCTGCTCATCGTTGTAGATGCCCGCGGAGTTCTGCCAGCCAATGCCCTGCTCAGAGATCACCGTGGCTTCGGTAATAATCAGCCCCGCCGACGCGCGCTGCGCGTAGTATGTGGCCATCAGCTCATTGGGCACCCGTGACTCGCCCGCGCGGGCACGCGTCATCGGTGCCATGACGATCCGGTTGGCAAGCTGCTCACCGCGCAGGTCAAAAGGCTGCAAGAGAGCTTGGTCGCTCATCGTAGATTCTCCATTCCCCGCCCAATTAGAAACAAACCAGAAACTGCGATTGCGTTAACTCTTTAACCTCGCAGCAAACGCCGGTCCACCGTATTGCGCGCTCGCACCCAACTGCTCTTCAATGCGAAGCAGCTGGTTGTACTTCGCCATACGGTCGGACCGCGACGCCGAGCCAGTCTTGATTTGGCCGGTCGACAACGCAACAGCCAGGTCGGCGATCGTGGCATCTTCGGTTTCGCCGCTGCGGTGGCTCGTGACGCTGGTGTAGTTGTTGCCGTGAGCAAGATTGATCGCGTCGATCGTCTCGGTCATCGTGCCGATTTGATTGACCTTGATCAGAATGCTGTTGCCGATGCCTTCATCAATACCACGTTGCAGCCGTTCCACATTCGTGACGAACAGGTCGTCACCGACGAGCTGACAACGGTCGCCGATTTTGTCGGTCAGTAGCTTCCAGCCGTCCCAATCGTCTTCGTCGCAGCCGTCTTCGATCGAGCAGATTGGGAACTTATCGACCCAGCCTGCCAGCAGGTCGACCATCCCCGACGAATCGAGTTCTTTGCCGTCGATCTTGTAGACTTTCTTGTCGCTGTCGTAAAACTCACTGGCCGCGCAGTCCATTGCGAACCACACTTGCTCGCCCGGTTTGTAGCCGGCCTTCTCAATCGCCGTGAGAATCACGTCGAACGCTTCCTGGTTGGCGCCCAGGTCGGGCGCGAAACCGCCCTCGTCGCCGACGGCCGTGTTGAGGTTCTTATCGCTGAGCACTTTCTTAAGGTTGTGGAAGATTTCGCAACCGCAACGCAACGCGTCGCTGAAGTTGTCAAAGCCCAACGGCATGACCATGAACTCTTGGATGTCTACGGAGTTGTCTGCGTGCTCGCCACCGTTGAGGATGTTCATCATCGGTGCCGGCAATAGACGTGCATTCGAACCACCGAGATATCGATACAGCGGGAGTTCGCAAAACTTGGCGGCCGCATGAGCCGCTGCCAACGAGATACCGAGCAGCGCGTTCGCGCCCAGTTTTTTCTTATTCGGTGTCCCGTCCAATTCGAGCATCTTTTGATCAATGCCGATCTGATCGAGTCCGTCCATGCCGATGAGTTCGTCGGCCAGCACTCCGTTGATGTTGCTGACGGCAGTCAAAACGCCTTTGCCCATGTAGGCTTGCTCGCCGTCACGCAGTTCCCAGGCTTCGTGCGCGCCGGTGCTGGCTCCGCTGGGAACAGCTGCGGTGCCAGTAGTTCCATCCGCCAAGGTGACATCGACCTCGACGGTCGGATTGCCGCGGCTGTCCAGAATCTGTCGGCCGTGTACGTCTACGATTGTGCTCATGCTCTTGCTTCCTTCCAAATATGAACTGGCCCTAGTGATGGGGAATTTGATCAATTGAGCCCATCATTATTGAGCACGATTGGCCAGGTGTCGACCCATGCCGTTTTGGCCCTGGAATGCAAGCGATTCTCGTGAGGAGAAAAAATTGCAAGCCCGCCAGAGTGGCGAGCTTGCGTCGTCGAGAGCAACCGCGCGTGGCGATTCGAGCTTCGCAGGACAGATTGCGTGGTCGAACTCTCGCAGAACTTTCCGCACTACTCAAGCACGCCGTCGCCTCATCGCCAGCGCAGCGATGCCGAGGCCGGACAGAACCAACGTCGTTGGCTCCGGTACTACATTCGGCTGCTGCACGACACTCAGCTGCCCGCGAATTGCACCACCAAGAAAATCGTTGGTGTGCACGTTGATGTAGAGCTCGTCGGTGAGCAATGCTGCAAGATTCTGGTTGGCACTGGCAAGATCGTTACCCAACAATCCACCGAAAAAATCACCGTCGATGTTGAGGCTAAAGCCGCCGTTTCCAAACGATGTCACATTGGAGTTGGTATTACCGCCACCAAGATCAATAACCACGGGCCCGTTGACGCCGACCGGCGCGTTGTGGATGTGAATCGAACTGATCGCGGCCCCCAAATCCAAGTCTGCGAGATCGCTGGGACGAATACCCGTCACTTCTAGGCTAAAATCGAAGGTTCCGTCTATCGGTTCCACCGCCAGTACCGCGGCCCCCAATGCACCCGAGGTCGACGTTGGTCCAGGTTCCTGGCTGGCATCTAACCGGGCAGTTGCCACAATCGGGGTCGCATGGGCGGCGGTGACGACCGCGAAACAAATTGCCACAGCAAGTAAATTGATTGTCGTTTTCATCGTCGTTGCTCTTTCTATTCAAGGATTGTTGTTTGGTACAAAGAAACTCATTCGTGTTGCTCAGTCGACCAGAGAAGCCGACGAGACGGATCTCGCCGACCGCCCTGATCGTTGGCTGGATTAGCCGCGACCGCGACGCGAGATCATGCCGATACCGACAAGTCCCAGAACGCCAAGTGCGATGGACGAAGGTTCTGGCACAGCCGTGATCGTAATCGTCGCGATCCCGTTGGGGTACAACGACGAATCGTTGAAATCGAACGTAGCAGGTGTGCCTTCAATAAAGTTCAACGCCGATAGCGGATCTGGTCCGAGCACATTGGCGTTTACGCCGTTTTCGTCCGCACCTTGGTTCGGTCCACTCTGACCACCGGCCAAGCCAAACAGACCGTTTGCGGCCGACGTGACATAGCTTTCGACTTCGGTACCCGCGTCGTTCACCGTCCCTGGAAGGCCAATACTGAACGTGACGGAGCCTTCGCCGTCGTATAGCGAGGAAAGATCGTGTGCAAACGGGTTGCCGTTGGCGACATAGAAATCGTTCGACGGCAGCACCATTGAAGCATACGAGAAGTAGCGATTGATGCCGCTCGTATCGATGTCGAAGAACGAGGTCGCGGTTTCACCCGGTTGAATTGGCGGCGCGCCGGTAGTGCTGGCAACCTCACCATCCACTCGCTCGGAGCCTGATTGACTGGACAGAACGCGAGCGCTAACGGCAGAGCCCGACGAGTTGTCAATATACGTGTAGCCGCCCAAGAAATCGGCACTGATCACCGAGTTGTCACCGTCTTCGGCCAGCCGCTCGAGCCCCACTTGCGATGTCAATCCACCGTTGTAACTATCGAAGCTTCCGTCGTGAAAACCAACCCAAACGGGCGTCAACGCAACACCGCCGTCTGGGGCATTGCTGGTGATATCCACGCGCACGCGTTGGATGGCCTGAGCTCGCGAAGCAAACGTGCTTGCAACGACAACAGCAACGACACAAACAAAACTAGAAATCTTCATCTCTCTCTCCACTTCTTCAACACATAAACTGATAGGTCAGACCTGGGCATCCTCAGGAGCAAAGTCGTTTGCTTTTGTCATGACCAGCCGATGCCTGCACACCGATCGATGTCACCGCATAAAGACGGGCTTGCAGCAAAAATCTTTTTTGTCGCCGGAGCGTGAGATGAATTACACTACGGTCGAAATTTCTTATCTGCACCGCCAAGTCGTTCCGAGAAGTGTGAGCTACCACACGAAAAACACGAGTGAGGTCACAAAGACGAGAACCCGACCGCGGCACGAGTAACGCGGCCCTACCTGACTCCTGGCTCACCGGCGATTTGCAAACTTAAGCCGTGAAGAGAACGCAGCGATTGGACGTTAAAAGGAACTGTCCTGCGGATGCACGCCTTCTTCGCACGAGTTGACCCACAAATCGGTGCCATCGACGCCACATACACCGGGAAAATGGCTTCTCTCGGTAAGAATCCCGCACGTTGCGAAGCGAGCTACGGTACGCCACAATAGTAGGCCTGACACCTTCAGTTCCCATACATCTATATGGAGCACAAGTCCCACGATGTCCCATCCTTTTCGATTGATTACCTGTTTACTCGCCGCCCTAGTTTTCGTTTCTCAGTTCGATTCGCTTCACGCGGAAGAAGCGAAAGCAGAGAAGAAAAAGAAACGGAGAGAGGGGTTCGTCTCGCTGTTCAACGGCGAGAACCTTGATGGCTGGATCAAACGTGGTGGCGCCGCGGAGTACCATGTCGAGGGGGACACGATCGTGGGATCGTCAGTCATCAATACGCCCAATACGTTTCTTTGTACGCCGCGCCCTTACTCCGATTTCGTATTGACCGTCGAGTTGAAGGTCGACGACGGGCTAAATTCGGGGATTCAGATTCGTAGTGAAGTCCATGACGAACCGAAGGAAGTCGACATCAAGAACGGCAAGGGGGAAATGATTAAGCGAAAGATCCCTGCCGGTCGCGTATACGGATATCAAGTCGAAATCGATCCGACCGATCGTGCGTACTCTGGAGGTATCTACGATGAGGCACGTCGCGGCTGGTTGAACGACCTATCGGGTGACGAGAACAAAGCGGCACGCGAAGCCTTCAAGCGTGGAGAGTGGAACAAGTACCGCATCCGCGCGGTTGGTGATTCGATCAAAACGTGGGTCAACGGCGTTCCCGCCGCCAACCTCACAGACGACATGACCGCTGAAGGCTTCATCGGCCTGCAAGTCCACGGCATTGGCGGCAACCAAGACCTTGTAGGCAAGCAGGTCCGCTGGCGCAAATTGTTTATCAAGGAAGTGAAGTCGAAAGCCAAACCGGGCAAGAAGAAAGAGCAAGCGACAATCGCGTCGTAGACTAGGTCGCATACTCTCCGACCAACACGACGGGTACCAGCTTCGACTGCTGGTCGATTTCGCTTAGCTGGACGACTCCAGAACGCCAATGACCGTCCCTGGTTTGTTGGAGCGGGACGTTCGCAACTTGCCTGCTCAGTTGCTGCCACTCCGTGATTGTTATGATGCGGAAATCGGCGTCGACGCCCGGCGCCACGCGTTTCTCAAGATTCAATGCCACGTGCCCCATCGTCATGCGCGGGTTTAGCTCGACCAGCGGCTTCACGCGGAGCTTCCCCGCAACGTCACGGCAAACTAGAGCGTCAACTCCAAAGTATCCAACGAAATTCCGCGTCATGAGTTCCTCAGCTAGGCGCGGCTCCAGCCAATCGACGAGTGCTCGAATGCGCGCACACCGGTCGGCGAGCAGGAATCGCTTCACGTCCGCGTCGCAGTCACGCAATGCATTGCCCAGACGCGTTCCTGCATAGCGCCGTCCCGGCGTAACAACCTGTCGGGTCCAGCCGAGATAGGTGGGCGTCGCCGCGTCAGGCGGCATGTGCCACAAGCAGGAAACATCCAGCATGCGAGCCAGTTCCGGTTCATCGACTCCAAGCGGCCCGTCGCCGTGGTTGTGCGCAGCCACCACGGCACGCAACCAAGCGTTATCGGCTTCGCTCATAGATTCACGACACGGCAGCCTCCTCTGTCCGCGTCCCGAAGCCGCCAGGTCACGCTTGAACAGCGTTGAC
The DNA here is from genome assembly GCA_028285205.1 of Bythopirellula sp. GTDB lineage: Bacteria > Planctomycetota > Planctomycetia > Pirellulales > Lacipirellulaceae > Bythopirellula. The sequence continues at coordinate 10,542 of JANQQA010000338.1, forward strand.
TCGTAACCTCGTCGATTGAATTCGGCCAGTGCCTGCTTTACTTCGTCCAAATCGTGCACTTCATTTCCAACGCAATCGACGGAAGCGAACCAATCGAGCGACTCTTCGCCTAGCCAACCGCGTAGGCGTTCGGCCGCCCATGACTTGCGAAATACTTCGCCGGAACGGTCTGACCAGATTGGCGCGGCCTGGTGCGAAGCGCCGGTTAGCGGCTTTGCGACGCGAAGATTCTCTGGTGTCCAAGCCCAGGGCGAGAAGTCATGGAGCTTGCGTTCGGTCAACTTCTCGCGCTCGTCGAAGGTGACAAACTCAGGTAAATCAAACCCCGAGTCGAGCAAGTGTCGGCAAAACTCGTCCGTCGGTTTCCGACGCACTAGCACAACGTCATCTTGCTTGGCCAGCGCAACCATAGACAGTTCCAGATCGACTCCAAGCTGATGCAAGAGTTGCTCGTCCTTCGCCGATAGCGCACCGGCCAATGCTACTTCGGCCGCCGGATCGAACCACCACACCGACGGCGCACGTCCGCGTGACTGGCGATAAATCTCCATCGCGTCTATGAATCCATCGTTCAACCCCGCTTGCCGACGGCCCTCGCGATTGAATGCCCCACGTGGACCGCGGCCGCGCTGCGGTGACATCGGAAAGTCGAGCGCCTGCTGATACGCCTCCCAATCGCTCAGTTCGGGATTCTTCCACTGCCGAAACCAATGCAGCCCGTGCCGCACATGGCCGATTTCGTCCTCGTAAATCTTCTGCAGGACAGCGGCCGTTTTGTGGTCACCGATGCGCTCAAATACCTTGGCGAAATGCAAACTGTAATCGAGATTCGCCTGCTCGAAGGTAAGGCTCAACCTCGACACGAAATCGAGCGGAGACTGCATCGGTTCGACCACGCGCCAGAACTGCCCACTGAGAGGATAAGTGCCGAACTCGACACCACACTCTGCCATCCGCCGCAGGTACATTTTGGTATGGGCTTGCTCTTCGCGCAGTGTCGCGAGCACTCCTTGCCGAAACTCGGCCGGGGCTTCGGGGAACTTCAGCAGCACCAGCGCCATCAACTCTGTGGCAAGCAATTCGTGATTTGCCAAGAAATGCAGTAACTGTCCACGCGCTTGTTCGTTTTCGAGCGCAGCGTCACTGGGCGGCTGTGCGTTTCCGCCCGGTCCGTTTTTCAGCCCGTCAGCACAATGCATTTTTAACTGGGGCGGTCGCACTGGCGTCGACAGACCATCGACCTTCGGGCCGCGCCGTTGGTCGTCGTTCAACTCTCCGGGCGCTTGCAGTTTTTCGTCGAGCGTGGATCCGAAAACAATCTGTTCGGCAAATTCCGAAAGGTTCATGGAATTTAGGGTAGTGGATGCGATCTCAGGATGCTACGGTCGAGGGCAATGAGGCGTGTGCGCGATGCGCACCAATCATCACAGTTTCTTAATCGTAAGAACTTTGAGGGAGTATCAATGAAAGACGCACTCACCATCGTCGCTCGCATCGAAGCAAAGCCCGACCAGGTCGAATTCGTCACGTCGGAGTTGCTGAAGGTCATGGAACCTACCCGCGCTGAAGCCGGCTGCCTGCAGTATGATTTGCATCAAGACAATGAAAACCCTGCCGTGTTTCTCATGTTCGAAAACTGGGAAACCCGTGACCTGTGGCAGGACCACATGAATAGCGATCATCTGAAAGCCTTCAGGGAAGCCGTCGGCGATGCGCTTGCGGGCATCGTAGTCAGCGAAATGTCGCAAATTGCGTAGCTCTAAGACAGCTTTCGCAACTTGGTCACGCGGCCACGTTGGACCCATTCGGCTACGAAGATGTTCCCCGCCGCATCAAAACACGCATCGTGTGGATGGATGAATTCACCGTCGGCCCAGGTCGTTTCTTGGTCGCGTCTGGCTTTGATGTTGCCGTCGGAATCCATGCCGTTACCCAGCTGAGCGATGACGTTGTTGGATTTGTCGAGCAACGTCACTCGCGCCGATAGGTCGGGGACGACCATCAGCTCGCCTTGCGTGTCTATATTGGCCGGCAGGATGAAACCGTCCATCGTCTTGCGATGCTCGCCTGCGAGGCTGAACCATTGCAAGCGCTTCAGCACACGATCGGCCACGACTACCAGCGGTTCCTCTCCGCGGTCGTCAATCCAGATGCCGTGCGGCAAGTTGAAATAGCCGTCGCCCTGATGATCGTCGTCCGAGGGTTTACCGAACGAACTGACCCAATTAGCGTCTTGGTCGTAGCGATGAATTCGCCAGGCCCCATATCCGTCTGCCAAGAGAAAACCACCATCGTCAAGAAAGGCGATGTTTGTGGGCAAGAAACGATCGCGGCCCCACGGGTTGTCCTTGCGCGGGAATTGATCCTCGCCATCAACGTAGAAGCCACTTTCCATCGGCGCACCTTTACGCCACACAATCTCACCCTTCGTGTCCAGCTTGGCGATCGATCGCTGCTCCAAATAGGCGCAGACGTACAAGAAGTCTTGGCCCTTTTCGTTGCGGATCTCGATGCCATGCCCACCATCGATGAATTCCCCGCCGAAAGAACGGACGTACTTCCCTTCGTCGTCGAAAACGAAGATCGTGTCCTCGTGCTCAGGTTTCTCCTCGCTACGACCTTCATGAATCACGTAAAGCAATCCCTCGCTGTCGAATGCAACGTTATGCGTCGTTTGCCAGGCGAACTTTTCGGGCAGCTGCGGCCACATGTGATGAACTTCGTACTGGTGCTCACCAGTACCAACAATGGTCGGTCCGTCGGTCTTCTTCGCAGTGACAATATTTGGAGCAGTCAACGCGGCCGCCGAGCCCGCCGCCGCTGTCGCCATAAAATCACGTCTGGAGAATCGATTGCCTGATGGAATGGTCATGAGGAGTTCCCCGATGAGCTAACAAATAGGAGCAAGAAGAGTGATCAATAGGACGCCCTAGCGTAACTGATTTCCTCTGCTGAAGTCAGCCCTACGGCCCTGCCCCGCAGACCTTGGTCGTTAAGAATCCCCTGGATATCGCAACTTTGCCCACGGGCCTTGCCCTGTGCCGATTCAGGATTTCCTCGACAAGTATTGTCTTTCGAACCCTAAAGCGTGGTGGTATCGTGGGTTTGCGGGGCTGTGACACAACCAAGGAAACAATCAGAGGCATCGGCAACTATGGCGACACCAAAAAATGTCCTGGGCACCGAGCTACAAACGTGCTCGATGGACCCCCTTACCGGTTTCTATCGTGATGGCTGCTGCCGTACCGGTCGCGACGATCTGGGCATTCACACCGTCTGCATCCAAGCGACTGCGGAGTTCTTGGAGTTTTCCAAGCAAGTCGGCAACGACCTGAGCACGCCGATCGAGGCCTATCGGTTTCCCGGCGTCCAACCGGGCGAGCGCTGGTGCCTGTGCGCCCAGCGCTGGGCGCAGGCGCTGCAAGCCGGCGTGGCGCCACCCGTTGTGCTTGAAGCAACGCACATCTCAACGCTTGAGTTTGCAAATCTGGAAGACCTGCAGGCGCACGCGGTAGAGATCACGCAAGACGAATGAACAGGAGCAACGGCTTTGGGTCTCGCGCCCCGCAGTTAACTCGAACGTAGTTGACTCGAATCTCGCGTCTGCAGCTCCACACTCATCACAAAGGAGCCTTTATCATGGCTGAGGTCGGACTCGTAGGTCTATGGTTACCGATTGTGTTGTCCTCGGTAGCCTTGTTCTTTCTCGGATTTCTTTCCTTCATGGTGCTGGGCTTTCACAAAGCGGACTGGAGTGAGCTCCCCGACGAAGACGCGTTCGCCACCGCAGTGCGCGACCTGAACATACCCGTAGGCAACTACATGTTCCCGTACTGTGCTGACGCTGAGCAAATGAATAGTGAGGCGTTCATCCAAAAGCAACAGCAAGGGCCTGTGGGCTTGGTACAATTGTGGCAGCCCGGTAGCGGGATGGGCAAACAACTTGCATGTCAGTTCGTCTTTCTGCTGGTGACCACTTTCTGCATTGGCTACCTGGCGACACTCGGTGTGCCGGCGGGTGCTGACTTCATGCAAGTGTTCCGTTTTGTTGGCACGGCAGGCATGTTAATCTATACAGCTGCCAACGTGCCGACCACGATCTGGTTCCAATCGCGGCTGACTGGCCATGTCATCGATGGCGTCCTAAACGGACTGGCAACGGGGATCATTTTCGCACTGCTTTGGCCAGAAGCGCCAACGACGGGTTAAGACTTCGTCGAATCGTTCCAAGGTGATTCGTCAGTAGCGTCGTCAGCGGCAGTCTGCGTATTCGGTGGACGTCCTAGCAATGTCGTACGGAGAAATTCTGAAACGAGGAACACCCCACCGACCAGCACGCCACAGAAGTAACCCATGAACGCGCCGAATATACTATTGGCAATGATGGCCCACACCAGATAACCGGGGAATCGCGAACCACCGCTCTCCAAAACAGTAATCGCTGCAGAATAAGCTACTCCCGCGAGCACAGAAACGACACGCGGATTCTGCCATGAATCGAACACCGACTGGGCCGCGCCCACCAGCGTGATCAATCCCGCGACCACTACGATTGCTGTGTTGCCGAAGTCCAAGGATTTCATTCCGGCAAAGAGGACTGCGTAAGCGGAGGTCACCACCAACATCGTAGAGAGGTCGAAACGCCGCGGCGCAGAATAGAGCTTTTTCTGATTCGCTCGCTGGGGATCTCGCATGGGAGTCAGAGCAGCCTGTGGATTTGCAACATGAAAGTCGGAAATCATCTGGCTAATTATAGCGGTCCGACGGACGAGTAGGCCAATATCCCCGGAGAAGGAAACCTAACATGACTTCAACAGTTTGCCTCCGGCTTGAGGGATCTCGACGGGCAACGTAGAATCGGGTTTCAGCGGCGAGACGGAGCCTCGCAACTATCTCCGACAGCTTACAGCCCATTGCCCTCCACATGAGCGAACTGAATCACGAATGTGGCGTCGCAGCCATCTATCACCTGGCCAGCGACGAGCAAAGTCCGCTCTGCCCGCCCCAGGGCCTGGAGGAAACATCCCGGTTGATGCCGCGGATGCTGCTCGATATCCAGAACCGTGGTCAGCTATCAGCTGGCATGACGAGTTACAATCCCCGGCGGCAGCAGTTGATCGACACCCACCGCAAGCTGGGGACCGTCAACCAGGCGTTCCGATTGAATCACCGCGGCAAGGCCGAGAGCCTGATGCGCGAGTATGCCGGGCGTGCTGCCATTGGGCATGTCCGTTACGCGACCTGCGGTGCCGACGATTGCAGCTACGCCCAACCGTTTGAACGGCACCATCTGCAGAAGCACAAATGGTTCAGTTTTGCGTTTAACGGCCAGCTAGCCAACTACACGGACCTTCGTGACAAGCTGCTCGCCGAAAACGATCATCATCTGGCACGGATGAACGACACCGAGATCATCATGCATGAGATCAGTCGCGAACTGTCGGGGGATCGACGAATGCCACTGATCGACGTGATGCGGCATTTGGCAACCCGCTTTGACGGAGCATACACGCTGGCGCTGCTGAATGCTCAAGGAGAAATGCTCGTGGCGCGCGATCCACTGGGCATCAAACCCATGTGTTACGCGATCGAAGGGCCGCTGTTCGCTGCTGCGAGCGAAAGTGTGGCCCTCGTGAACCTGGGTTTCGCCGCCGAGTCAATCAAGTCGCTGGAAGCGGGCGAGGCGATTACGATCATCGACAACCAGATCAACATCCAGCGATTCAGTGACAATCCGCGACGGGCGCATTGCTTTTTCGAGTGGATTTACTTCGCCAACGTGGCCAGCACGCTGGACAACCGCAGCGTCTACCTCTCGCGCAAAGTCCTTGGCGAAGAGCTGGCGAAACTGGAGGACGTGCAACTGGACAAGGATACCGTCGTCGTGCCTGTGCCCGACACAAGCAAGGCGGCAGCCGACGCGATGGCCTTCCAGCTCGGTGTGCCCAGCGTTGAAGGGCTGATTCGCAATCGCTACTCGGGTCGAACGTTCATCGAGGGAGGCAATGACCGGCAGGCGAAGGCAGCGGTGAAGTACACGCCGCTGCCCGAGGTGCTCGCAGGCAAACGGGTGTTGCTGGTGGAAGATTCGATCGTACGTTCGACGACCATGCGGGTGCTTATCGACAAAATCCGCGACGTCGGCAAGGCAAAGGAAATCCATGTGCGCGTCGCATGTCCGCCGATCGTCGCACCGTGCTTCTACGGGATCGACATGTCAACGATCGGTGAGTTATTCGCTCCCGAGTTTTGTCGTGAAGGTCAATCTCACGAGGCCGCGTTCACCGCGATGGCCGCGGAGCTAAAGGCCGATTCCCTCCGGTACCTGCCCGTCGAGTCGATTGCTCGTGCGATCGAAAAACCGCCGGAGCAGATCTGCCAGGCGTGCATCACAGGCAAGTACCCCACGCCGCACGGGCAGCAACTCTATGACATCGCACTCAGCCAGTACGCGTCCAGTGACGGTGAATCGTCGGGCCGTACTTACGAAACGACTACGAGTGTGGTGTGAGCGCTACCTCTCGCCTCGTCGACGACGCTTCTCCGTCATGATCGACTTGCATAGTTTTCCAAATTGCCGGTCGCGATCGCGCCGTTCGGACAGCGAACGCGAGTTATGGGCTTGTTCGGCGAGGAGTTTCCTGAAGCTGACAAACCGCCGCTCGTCGAGTTCTCCCGACTCGATAGCAGAGGAAATTGCACAGCCATCGTCCCCATCGTGGCTGCAGTTGTGAAAGCGGCACTGCTGGGCAATCCGCACCACGTCGTCGAATAGCTCGGTAACGCCCTCCTCGCAGTCGGCCAGCTGCAACTCACGCATTCCAGGGTTGTCGATCAGGACGCCTCCCGCGCGTAGTAAGTGCAACGACCGCGCGGTCGTGACGTGACGGCCTTTGCCGTCGTGCTCGCGAATGGCACCAGTTGCTTGCCCGTCCGCCCCCAGAGCATTCGCCAGCGTCGACTTACCAACCCCGGACGAACCCAGTAGCGCCACCGTCTGCCCTGCTCTGCACCAAGATTCCAACACTCCGACCTGCCGCGGATCGCGCGCGTCAAGGCTTTCCACGAGCAAGCCGGGGCGCAGTTGCTCTACCTGCCGGCGCAGATCACCGACGCGATCGGATAGGTCGGCCTTCGTCAAAACAACCACTGGCTGCGTTCCCGACTCGATCGCTAGCGCCAGATACCGCTCGATTCGCGACAGGTTGAAGTCCTCGTTGCACGAGCTCACGATAAACATCGTGTCGATGTTCGCCGCGATCAGCTGCGGCTTGACTTCGGTGCCGGCCGCCTTGCGATACAGCAGCGTTTGACGTTCGAACCGCTGAATTGCCCGATGGCTTTCCTCATCGAGGAGCAGCCAGTCGCCGACGGCTACTTCGCCCGCCGCTTCCGCCAGCTGCACGGGTACTCGAAATTCGCCTTTTTCCCCAAGTAACAGAATCTGGCTCCGATGGTGCGCCGAAACGCGAGCCACGATCGCCCTTTGAGACTCGTCGGGTGCAAGTTGCTGCTGAAAGTGTGGCTTCCAACCGATCGCGAAGAGTTCTTGATCATTCATGCTCACGAGTTCCCTAGCTGAGAACCCGACACGCAACCCGACGAGAGGTTCGCGAAAATTCGACCTAGGCCTTCTCAAACTCCGCACGATACACCGGCTCGTCGTTAAGCCGCGTGCGACGTTCGAAGTGGGTGCGATAGTCGAGATGGTGCTCGGCGGGACGCTCCGGCACGTCGTAGGGGCCGCGCAGTGGAGTGTGCGATGCGATCAGTTCAAGCGTCGAATCAAAGTACTCCTCGACGTCGGTCCAGAAGTGCAGCCGTCCTTGTGGTTGCAAGGTGCGCACCACGTCGGTGAGAAACGCTTCGTTAAGCACCCGACGGCGGCGATGACGGGCTTTCCACCACGGATCGGGGAAGTATACGTGCACAGCCGCCAGAGCCTCGTCCGGCACGTACTCGCGAAACAATCGCAACCCGTCACCATGGACCGACATGGCATTGGTTGCTCTCTGCTTGGCAAGCCGAGCGGCTGTGAAACGTGCGTATTTGTAAGACACTTCCACACCCAGGAAATTGCGGTCGGGCTGATGCGTCGAGGCTGTTTGTAGGAAGAGCCCCTTACCGCTGCCAACTTCTACTTCTAGCGGCGCTTCACGCCCAAACAGCTCGCGTGGATCCCATGGCGTGGGGAATCCTTCCACGCTAAGTAGATACGCCGAGAGATCGAGCGCGGGATCGATTTTTGGTAACGCACGTCGGCCCATACGATGACGCCGAGATCAGGATCTAGGGATGTGGACGGCAGAGCGTTTACTTCATCTTACCGGAGCTCTTCAACTGGCAATGGGACACCGCGGATCTCTCCTTCGCAAGCCAGGGTGAATTCGCCTTCTCTCGGACCCACAAAGCCCTGGAATCGCGCGACCAGCAGACGTCCCCGCCGCACCTGCACGACCTTGCACACGACCGTTAGCCGGTCGCCTGGATAGACAATGCCGCGGAATCTTACATTGTCCAAGCCACCGAAGCCCATGACCTCGCAACCCAACAAGTCATGTCGATGCGAGTGAAACGAACACACCTGGGCTGCCACCTCACACATGATCACGCCTGGCATCAGCGGGAATCCAGGCATGTGCCCGCTATGCCAAAATTCTCTGTCGGGGGAGATGTCGAGGTAGCCAGCACACACTTGGTTCTCGGGATCGTCTAACACGATCGCCGTGAGTTGCTCCATCGCGTCGCGCTGGGCATTGTGGCGTCGAATCTCTGCGAGATCGGCAACGACCAGAGAATAGTCGATACTCGCCGGATCGACGATCAACTCTTTGGCAGTCACGGAAACGGTCCTCAACACAATTGAAAATCGTTTGAATCAGAAAAGTCCACCCGCAGACTCACAACTCGCCGTCAAACCAAATGATCAAGCCCCAACGACCAACACAAACTGCCATGTATTGGTGATTGGGGCATTGAGCATTCGAACATGCGACGCAATCAGGTCTTCACCTTCTGACGGCGGTTCTTGCGGGGTCGGCTGCAAGCGGGGCGCTTGCCGTGATTCGCTTTTTTGACTTTACGACCAGGTTTGGCCATGACTGGCTCCAGTACTGCTGGGTGGGATCTTGGTTAGAACCCCAAATTGTAGCAGGTGTCTGTGGGTAGGGAAAGGCGAGGAAATTACGTTAACCACGCTGCAATAGGTCAGTCACTCAATGCGTCGTCGGTGCCGGCGTCGCCGACAGAGGTTCCCTTAGGGCCGTAAGTCCCAGGCCTCCAGCCAGACGGTCGCAATCGGCTGCAGGCCGAACTCGCTAACAAGCCGCTCGTGCATATCGGGGAGGTGGCCAGCTCCGTAGAAGATGCCGATCTTCTTCGTGCCTGCCGTCCGTTGTTCACGCAGAACTTCCAGGGCTCGCTTGTTGCGCTCCGTTATGAGTGTCGACCCCTCCCGACCCGACAGTCCGGTCAGCATCGATTCCATCGAATTGAATTGCTTGGCCAGCGCGACCTTCAACTTGCGCGCGCGGTCGGTCGAGAGCAGCGCGGCAAAGACGTCGACATCCGCCGACTCGCCTTCTGCGGCTTGCTGACTTTGTTGCGCGATTCCCTGGCCCATCATGCGAAACAGCAGCTGCACGAAACTCTCGTCCTTGTCGGCCATCGACTGCATGAACTCGTCGGGCGTCAAGTCGGCGTGGATGAAGTTGGGGCGGGTGTAGTCGACTTTCTCCAACTGATGTTCCAGCTCGAGCATCGACTTCATACCGTTTTGCAGCGCGCCCAGCGGATGGGCATTGGAAGTACCTCGCCCACGCTCGACGACGGTGCCCTTGGGCGCCACTAACTCGTAGAGAAGCGCGTCATAGCCTCTGAAGCGACGATTGAGTTCACGATAGTAAGCCAAATCGCCCACGTGGATCGCGCCCACCAAATCGACATATTCGGGCACTTTCCTAGGCGGCGAGTCCGCATATTGGGGTAATACGTACCGAACGATCGCCACTTCCAGCGCCAGCGGCCGCTTCTTCGCGTCGCGGCGCAGCCGTACCCACTCCTCGCCAGCAGCCCCCTGCTCCACTGCAGAGCCGCTGTCCGATTTGAGTTTGGTGACAGGCTGGGCTCGCGCGACGTGCGCTAGCGTAGACGCTGTCACTGCCAGCAGCACAAACGTGCGGAGCGATCTGCCAGCATTTCGAATTGGAGGGATGCAGTGCATGTATCGGTACCTCGATCGAGTGTTTCAAGCGGTTTAAGAAGTATATGTCGAGTGTGACCAGAGTCTAGACACCGGCGAGCAGCATCGCTTGCCGAAGTAGGCGGGAGCCGGTGGCGGGTCTCCGGGTCCAACCGTGAAAGCTACCAGGGGCACCACCTCATCATCTGTCGCCTCCCACCCGCCTGCTAGCAGCAAAACCGTTAATTTCGTTAGAGTTTACCACTCTTGCTCAACCCTTGCGACTGTCAGGTCCGATACTACCGGCACAGGAGTATTCTTCGTTGCTCTCCGTGGGCACTCGAATAACCACCAGGTGCCTGAACAAGGCACTCCAACAAGGGTAGTTGGACGCTATGACCGTAAAGAAAAGAAAAATGCAGCACCACATATTCAAGATGCTTGCGAGTTGTCTGCTCATCGGAGCACAAGCCACAGTTGCTTCGGCACAGCTGTTTCCTCAGGTTCAGTTGCTGCAGGACGACCCTTGGTGTGGTGATTGCTGCGAGCATGACCTGCAATTCTTCGCCCCCGTGGACTTCGATCTCGAATGCCAGCCCATGCTCAAGGACTGCGGCTGGTACTTCGGATACGAGAAGTTGAGTTGGGTGATCACTGGTGAACGAACCACCATCGGCGACCCAACGGTCAACGTACAGTCGGAGATCTATTTGCCACAAACCGGAAGTTCACTGGGCGTGGCACCACCGACGTACCAAGTCGTCAATAGCATTCAGGACGCTCCGCCCGAAGCCGACTTCGCTTGGGGTAATCGTTACGAGTTCGGTCGGCAAAACAGAGGTAGCGGTTGGAGAATTAGCATCTTGGAAGGGCCTGAGCTCAACACCCAGGACGTCTACGGTTTTGACGAAATCTCGATTCCGGGAACACTACCTTTCATTACTCGCACTACCAACGACAACGATACGGTGACGATCATTGATCCTGACAACTTCGACCCTAGTTTGACGATTCTCCTGTTCCCAAATGGGCCAAACGATGTGTCGACGAGTATCAACGGTTTCGGCAGTGTTGCCGTCAACTTCAGAACTCCGGCAGGATTTCTCACCGGCCTGCGTGATTATTGGGTTGGCACCACAAGTGGTCCTGTGATCGGTGGACCGGGACGAAGTTTGCTCGTGACCGGGTCAGAGCAGGTAGAAGTCAACGGTGTTTTGACTGAGGCTAAGATCAGTGCAGCTGCTGTAGTCACCGGAGCGGACGGTCTAGTCGACGACTTGAACGGCAATGGCCAGTCATTCTTCTTTATCGATCTCGACGCGGACGGCACACACGACGTGGGCGAACCGTTTGGTTTCGACTTCAACGACCTGCATACGTTCAATGTTTTCTTCGATACTGTAATCGTTCGAAACAATACGAGAACCGATGGCGTGGAACTGATGCATACCTTCGACGTGCCGAATCGATACAAGATGAAAAAGCATCAAGATAGTCGTTTGAGAATTAGCACCGGTGTCCGCTACTTCCAGTTGCAAGATCTCTTCTACTTTGAGGGGCGAGGCGGTTTTCTCGGCCTGACCACGATGACCACCGACGTGCAGAACTCGATATTTGGACCGCAGGTACAGCTGCAGTGGCACAAACAACGAGGTCGATTCGGATTGGATGTCGATGGCCGCTTCATGTGGGGCTTTAACGTCCAGGATCTGGATCTCGATGCCACCATCGGCCAGGATTTACTACCTGGCGGACTCAATAGTTCGGCAACGGGTCGACCGACCGCCACACGAACGGGCCGGCATGATGAGACGTTCTCTCCGTTCGTCGAGTTTCGAGCGGATGCTTCTTACAGCATCACCAATTCGATCAAGGCAAGAGTTGGTTACACAGCGATGTTCATCGATAACATCACTCGCAGCTCACGAGTTACGGATTGGGTCTTGCCAAATCCCGGCCTGCTGAAGGGCGGACAGCAGGACATCTTCATCAATGGTGCGAACTTCGGTTTCGACGTCCTCTATTGAACAAGTGCCGGCGTATAGACAATCACTCAAGCCCCGGCAAATCTGCCGGGGCTTTTTTGTGCTTGAACTCGGCGCATGCAAAACGCAGCCCCTGTTGAGGAGCTGCGTTGATCGGGTGTCTTAGCCAGACGAGCGCTGGAGTTTTTTGTCTGTGCGACTTGAGCAGTACTAGGCCTTGGTCTCATGCAGCCGTTGCAATTCCGCCAGCTCGCTGGTGAGCCGGTGACGGAGTGGGCTTTCTGGTCGCAATTCTTCGAGGAGGTTTTCAGCGTTTTCAAACGAATCTGTCGTAAAATTTCCATCCTTGAACAGACGAGCCCAACTACGCGAAACTTCGCTTTCAGTCAGCAAGGTAACGCTCCTTATTGAATCAGAGGGTGAGTGAAACGGTGAATTAATAGTTTCATTATCCATGCTGGTGCCTTGCGCAGCAAGTAGATTGCAGAACCGTTGAGTATGGTTTGCCACCAGCCCCGATTTGACGAATCGAGCCAAGGCCATTCGGGTAACTCGCGCGAGCCAGCGACGTCGGCTGCGAAGTGCAACCCAACACCGATGTTCCACTTCTGAACACCGGCACCTTCGCGCAACTCCCGCGAGCACAATGAGTTGGGTGTACCTCGCGCTACGACGACGCTCATGCCGCTGAGGTAATCTTTAGGTACTCTACTGACTCTGTCAGGACCGAAAAGTGAGCGGCTTGGTGAAACACTGTTACTTGCCACGAAAGTACTGGCAGGCCGAGTTTTTCTACTGAGAATACCGAGTCTTTCGCGGCAACGAAAAATTGCTCGACCATTGTTCCGATGGTAGTGTCAAGGGTTGAAGCTTTTGTTTGCCCAGCAAATCTGGGCTGAAGTACGCTACCAGCCACTCCAGAAGGCCCTCCTGTAGGGGGTGTGACTATGGCTTACTCGGTCTACAATGTTGGATTACCCATCGATTCAGCCCGAGCAACCCTGGCTTGCTGTCGGCTGCGATTCTCAAACATGGCTCCACGAGTTGGCGTAAAGCTGCCGCCCGTCCGTTGCAACAGGACGACCGTTACGCTTATTGAAAACGAGCGGTTTTTGAGAGACTCGGCAATGGCGCATCAGGTTTCGCCACTGCGAGACTCTGTCGCTGCAGCCCAGCCGTCCCTTCGAAACACTTTCCAGCAGGAAAACTCCTACCGTGCATCTTGACCATCTCCCCGGCTCATTTTTTGGCCCCTCGAATCTCGTAGAGCTTCTCCAGCATCGCGCTCTGCACCAGGGAGATGACATTGGATTTCGCTTTCTCATGGACGGCGAGCGCGAAACGCTGGAGTGGAGCTACGCCGACCTGGACCGCAAGGCACGCGCGATCGCGGCGTCTTTGCAGTCGATGGATCTGGAAGGCGAGCGCGCACTGTTGCTTTATCCATCGGGGCTCGATTTTGTTGCGGCGTTTTTTGGCTGCTTGTACGCCGGGGTCACAGCGGTGCCCGCCTACCCGCCGCGGCGTAATCGCAATATGGCGCGAATCGATGCGATTGCCGGAGATGCAGAAGCGAAAATCGCGCTGACCACGTTCGATGTCCTCGAGCGCGTGCAGACGATGATCAGCGACACGCCCTCGCTGCAGCAAATACGCTGGCGTGCGACGGATCAGTGGGAAGAGGAGCTCGCCACTAGCTGGCGACGCCCCGACGTGCACGGCGAGACGTTGGCCTTCTTGCAATACACCTCCGGCTCGACCGGTGCGCCCAAGGGCGTCATGCTGTCGCACGCCAACCTGATGCATAACTCGGCGATGATCTCCTACGCGTTCGGGCACACACGCTCAGGTAGCGGCTGTTTCTGGCTACCGCTGTATCACGACATGGGACTGATTGGTGGCATTCTCCAGCCACTCTACATGGGTAAGCCGAACACGCTATTCTCACCCACGCACTTCTTGCAAAAACCAGTCCGCTGGCTGCAGATTCTGACCCAATGCGGGGCGACGATTAGTGGTGGACCGAATTTCGCCTACGATCTGTGCGTCGAGAAAGTCACCGCCGAACAAAAAACCACGCTTGACCTGAGCCGCTGGACGCTCGCCTTCAATGGCGCCGAGCCCGTGCGTGCCGACACGATCGACCGATTTAGCAAAGCCTTCGCCGAGTGTGGGTTCCGTCGCGATGCGTTCTACCCGTGCTACGGATTGGCCGAAGCGACGCTGATCGTCACGGGCGGCTTCAAGCAATCACCTCCGGCAGTGAAATCTTTCGAAATCCAGTCGCTGGAACGCAATGAAGTCGTCGAGACCGAACCCGGGGCTGACGACTCGCGCGAATTGGTCGGCAGCGGTGGAAACGTACTCGATCAACAAATCGTCATTGCTGATCCCGAAACACACGCCTCGCTAGGCAACAATCGCGTCGGCGAGATTTGGGTCTCCGGCCCAAGTGTCGCGGGCGGGTACTGGAAGCGTGACGATCTGAACCAGGAAACTTTCCAAGCTCGTCTCGACGATGGTCGGGGACCGTTTCTTCGCACCGGTGATTTGGGGTTCTTGCGGAACGGCGAGTTGTTCGTCACCGGTCGCTTGAAGGACCTGTTGATTTTCCGCGGTGTCAACCATTATCCGCAGGACATCGAGCATACGGCACAGTCCGCGCACGAGCACGTGGAACATTGCCAGGGCGCTGCGGTCATCGTCGGTGACGAAGGCAACGAACAACTTGTGCTCGTTCAAGAAACGGTGCGCCGTCGTGACCTCGACTTCCCAGCGATCATCGAAGCAATTCGCAGAAAGATTTCTGGCACGCACGAGTTGCCCGTCGCGGCGATCGTCTTAATCAAGACGCGCAGTATTCCGAAGACCTCCAGTGGCAAGATTCAACGTCACGCATGTCGCGACGGATTCCTCGCGGGCACATTGGCGGCACAAGCGACCTGGTCGGCCGAGACTGGCAAGGTTGAGATCACGCCCTCATTGCGACGCCGCCGCAAGGACGACAGCGTCGAGCAATGGGTCGAGGAAGGTGACTTGCCGATCGCCGCACAGGACGAATCGACGACGGCAGTCGCGACCACGGTCGAAGAAGCGAAGCCCGAGGATCTCAACGGGGCAGCGGAACGCGCTGAACCGTCGGCCGCCGCCGCCGAGATCGCCGAAATCGTTTACGAACAGGTTCGCAACGTCGGGCGTGAGCGTGTCGGGGAACTTGATTGGGACACGAACATCGTCGAGCTGGGACTCGATTCGCTGGAACGCATCGAAATCGTGACCGCGTTGGAGGAGGCTTTCGGCGGCCGGTTCCCTGAATCGGTGATGCAAGAGATGGAAACGTGCGGTCAAGTTGTCGAGGCGATTCAAGAGCACCTCGGGGGCGAAGTCGCCAAATCCAAATCCGCGCGACCGACGCATCTGATCGTCCCTGACGAGGATCACATCTTCACCAAGTCGCCCGAGTACTTACGTCTGCAGCAAAACCTGGAGATGACCAAAAAGCCTGGCGCGACCAATCCGTACTTCACGGTCCACGAGAGCATAACCAACGATCTCACCACCATCGGTGGCCGCGAGTACATTAACTGGTGCAGCTACAACTATCTGGGCATGTCGGGTGATCCTGTGGTGATCGAAGCCGCCCGTCGCGCGGTCGCCAAGTATGGCACGAGCGTATCAGCCAGCCGCGTGGTCTCGGGTCAGAAACCGGTACATGTCCAACTAGAACGAGCGATCGCCGACTTCATCGGCACCGAAGACTCGATCGTGTTCGTCGGTGGTCACTCAACCAACGAGACCGTCATCGGCCACTTGTTCGGTGCAGGCGATTTGATCCTGCACGATGGGCTCTCGCACAACAGCATCCTGCAGGGTGCGATGCTCTCAGGGGCACGCCGGCGACCGTTCCGTCACAACGATTGGCAGGAGTGCGATCGCATCCTGCAAGAGGTTCGCCACGAGTACCGCCGTGTGCTGATCATTGCGGAAGGCGTCTACAGCATGGACGGCGACTATTGCGAACTACCAAGGTTTGTTGACATCAAGCAACGACACAAAGCGTATCTGATGATCGATGAAGCTCATTCAATTGGCACGATGGGCCGACGCGGGCGTGGGATGTCTGAGCACTATGAGGTCAACCCGCGTGACGTCGACATTTGGATGGGCACGTTGAGTAAGTCGTTTGGCAGCTGCGGTGGGTATATCGCGGGCTCATCAGCGCTGGTCGAATTTTTGAAATACACGGCACCTGGGTTCGTCTACAGCGTCGGCCTCAGCCCGCCCAACGCAGCCGCTGCACTCGCCTCTATCAACCTGCTGCTGGAAGAGCCCGACCGTGTTGCCCGCCTTGCAGAGAACTCTCGCCTGTTCCTACGCATCGCGAAGCGCGAGGGTCTCAATACGGGCACAAGCAACAACACCCCGGTGGTGCCCGTCATCACCGGCAACTCCGAGTACGCGCTTAAGCTATCGCAGGCACTATTCCAACGCGGAATCAACGTACAGCCAATCCTCTACCCGGCGGTTGAAGAGAGCGCCGCCCGTCTGCGGTTCTTCATCACCAGCACCCACACCGAATCACAGATTCGCGAGACCGTGGCGGCGGTGGCCGAATCACTCGAGCAGATCGATCCCACGTTCCAACGGACCACATCACCATCGGACATCGACTCAAGGATTTTTCCCCCTAATCCGGTGATGCCACCTAGTTAGGAAAATCGGCAAATTTGAACCAGCTGCGACACACTCAATCGCGTGTGCGAGCAGAGGGCGTGAAGAACCTCTTCCGCACGGCAGCCGACTTCTTTAAATCGCCAACACGGCACCCAACCTCGGCATTTGCTTTACGCCACAGTGCACCACGACTAAAATGTTACTCGTGGGGAGACTAGCGTCGATCGCCGCTCGGTGGGCTGCGATTCTGAATCAATCGCTTTGTACGCAAGCAGCTTGGAACGACTGCAACGTGGCGGAGCAGACACTCGCATATGTCCGTGGTGACAGGCCGCTTGCAGTGCGAATCAACAGAAGGTGAGGTCGCAGATGTCTCAAGCGATCGTCGATCCGGCCGAATTGCGCCGCTTCGCGCAGCAGCTTGGCAACTTCAGCGTGGAGTTGGAAGAACGGCTTTCCACGCTCACCAGCCAACTGCACAATCTCAACAACACTTGGCGGGATCAAGAGCACATGAAGTTCGCCGAGGAGTTTCAGAATCACCTCAAGATGATTGCACGTACCGTTGAAACTTCCAACGAATACGTGCCGTTCTTGCTGCGCAAAGCCGAGCGGATTGAAGACTATTTGAATCAGAAGTGAAGGAATCGAGAGGCGCGAGTCACGCGACCTAGGCAACCCAATAATCGCTACTCGCAACTGCATCCATGTCCACGCCCGCACAAGTTCGCAATGTCGAAGCAATCGAGCACTTTCGCAATCAATTGGCGAAGTACGAGGAACGTGTCCAGTTGTCACTCGAGGCGATGACTTCGGAGCTACAGCGGGCAACTGATTGGCTGCGCAACGATCGTCCCAGCTTTTGGAAGAAACAGACTAAGCTAGCGGAAGATGCTGTCCATGAGGCGAAGATGGCGTTGGAACGCTGCCTGATGTTTCCGACCGTCTCGGGGGAACGTCCCTCATGTCGCGAGGAGCGTACGGCGCTGAAGAAAGCCCAAGCACGGCTCGAGTACTGCCGAGAGAAAGTCGAAAAAGTACGTTACTGGAACCGTCAGATCCAGCACGAAATGTTGGAGTACACAGGCCGCATCGGCCAACTGAAGCGACTACTCGAAACGGAATTACCTGCCGCGCGAGCGCGCCTCCAGCAAATCGTTCGTCGGCTGGACGAATACCAAATTGAACGGACGCCGCTTGCCCGCGAGCCCGAACCGGTCACCCGTCCTGGCGAAGAACAAGACACCGAGCAATAACAATGGCGAATTGGGATCTTTACACAAACGCGGCGCGCATTCGCAAAGCAACTGAAGAACTGCAGATCGCCTGGGAAGAGACCGCCGAATACTGGTCCGACGATGTGAGCCGCACGTTTTGCGAACGTCACCTCGAGCCTATCGGGCCAGCAACAAAGATATCGCTCGACGCGGTGGCTAGGATGCAGCATCTGATGAAACAAATCCAGCAAGATTGCGAAGAATAGGCGACCGACTTTGAAACACGTCACGCTCTCAACTCGCCGCCAACTCGAACTCATGCAGCAACTGCAGGAGCTGGCGAATCAGCGCGCCGAGGCTGAGTCGAATGTTGCCAACACACTGGCATCTGAGATGAAGGCGGCCGAGTCGAACTATCAGGGACGCACAGCGGCATTGACGACCGACTTCGGACTGCGTCGTCGCGAGCTAGAGAATCAGTTCGCCGAGGCGAAGCGGCAGGCCCGTGACGAGCATCAACAAAAGACCTCATCCTTGCAGCAGGGTTACAACGAAAAGGAGTCGCAAAGCCTCAAATCCTACAAACAGAGCGCTTTAGCAATCGAACGCAAAACAAAGGAAGCCGAATGGCAAGCGATGGCTGTGTTCGATGCGGCCAAGGACAAGCCGCAAGAAATGCTCGACTTGGCCGAGAAGCGACTGCTTACTCGTAAGCAGCAAATCGATGGCCTTCGCCGTGACGGCAACACGCTGATGTCGATGAGGCGTCTGAAAAAGAAGACTGAAACCGTCGAGCCGATGATCGACGAAGAGGCGACGCCCGCGGCCGACCTCGCTCCCGAAGAGCGTCAGCAAGAAAACCTGACCACGCTTCGCCAGGCGGTCCTAGACTTGCAAGCTCAACGTCTCCCGTCGGTGCTACTGGAAGGCATTCGCCCTTTCGGCTGGTGGCTGTTCGCCTGCGTAGTGCTGGCTGGTGCTGGTGGGACACTTGTCGAATGGTCGCCGCTCAACACATCCCTGATCGGACTGATTGGTGGCACGCTGCTGTCGGCGGTCGTTTACTTTTCCGCCGGCGGCAAAGCCAAGCAACAGTCGCTCGATCAGTTCGCCCGGATTCTCGGCTTACTCAATCAAGCCGACGAGCTAGAAGTCTTAGCGCGAGACGATGCCCAGGAGAAAAGTCGAGCCGAGGCCGAACGCATTCAGCAGAAAAAGACGGACGATCTCGCGGCGGCACAAGCCAAACGAGATCAGGCGACCGCCAAGAACGAAGCCCGTCGTAAAGCCGAAGCGGAACATCTGAAAAAGCTGCTCGACGACGGGACCGCTGCCGCAAACCAACTGCGCGATGAAGCGCTCGCGGCTGCCCAAGAAAAATATCCGCCGCTGCTCGACGAACTCGCCCGTGAGCGAGAGGCTGAGGCCGAAAAGAACTCTCAACATTACCAGCAGCGCAAGATTCACGCCCAATCGGTTCACGACGAGGCGTGGACGGAGTTGGCAGAGCGTTGGCAATCGGGCTTCACAGCCATCGCTGACGAACTAACCGGCATGCGGGAAATCTGTGACCAACTCTTCCCAGACTGGTCCACCACGGAGTGGAGCGATTGGCAGCGTCCCGGCGAACCACCGGAGGCGATCCAATTCGGCACCTGCAATGTGCCGCTCTCGATCGTGAAGAACGGACTGTCTGCAGACGAGCGACTACGTCCAGAACAGACGGAATTCGCTTTGCCGGCCCTGATGCCGTTCGACGAGTTGCCGCGTGTGGTCATCTCCGCCGAGGGTGAAGGACGCAAGGCCGCAGTGGATGTCCTTCAAGCGATGATGTTGCGCTTTCTCACGGCGATGCCAGCCGGCAAGCTCCGGTTTACGATCATCGATCCTTCGGCACTCGGCGAGAATTTCGCCGGCTTCATGCACTTGGCCGACCACGATGAACAACTCCTCGGCGGTCGGATTTGGACCGATTCGCGCCAGATCGAAGAGCGGCTCACGTTGCTTGCCGATCACATGGAAAAGGTGCTCCAAAAATACCTCAGAAATGAATTCGCCACGCTCCGTGAATACAACGAGCAAGCAGGCGAAGTCGCCGAGCCCTATCACGTACTCGTCCTGGCCAACTTCCCTACCGGCCTGAGCGACGCATCGATCCGCAGACTGGAAACGATCGCCACCGCCGGTCCCCGCTGCGGTGTGTTCACACTGCTGGGTATCGACACGGGTGTGAAAATGCCAGCGAAGCTCGACCTGGGGCCCTTGCTCAAAGACGCAGTTCATCTGGAGTGGATCGAGGATCGCTTGCAGTGGAACTATCCGCTCTACAAAAAACTGCCACTCGCGCTTGATCACGTGCCGCCATCGGATCGACTGATCGATTTGCTACGCGCCGCAGGGCAAGCGTCGCACGACGCGAGCCGCGTGGAGGTGCCGTTCGACGTGGTTGCGCCTCCAGCAGACGAACTGTGGTCGGGCAGCACAGCGCGCGAGCTGGTCGTCCCTGTCGGACGAGCCGGCGCAAAGGAACTACAGGCCCTGCGACTAGGCCGTGGTACGTCGCAGCACGCACTGATCTCCGGAAAGACTGGTTCCGGTAAGTCGACGCTGCTGCACGCGCTGATCACCAACACCGCGTTGCACTACAGCCCCGACGAGGTGGAATTCTACCTGGTCGACTTCAAGAAGGGTGTCGAATTCAAGGCGTACGCCACCGGTCAGCTGCCGCACGCGCGGGTGATCGCGATCGAGAGCGAACGTGAATTCGGCGTAAGCGTTCTGCAACGCCTCGATGAAGAACTGCGCCGTCGCGGCGAACGGTTCCGGGAACTCGGTGTGCAAGACCTGGCCGGAATCCGCGAAGCGTGCGATGACAAAATGCCGCGTGTGCTGCTGATCGTGGACGAGTTCCAAGAGCTATTCGTCACTGACGACAAGCTATCCCAAGATGCGGCGCTGCTGCTGGACCGCCTCGTCCGTCAGGGCCGTGCCTTCGGAATTCACGTATTGCTTGGTTCGCAGACCTTGGCAGGGGCGTACTCGCTGGCACGCAGCACGATCGGACAGATGGCCGTTCGCATCGCGTTGGAGTGTAGCGAAGCCGACGCCCATTTGATCTTGAGCGACGAGAACTCGGCAGCCCGCTTGCTAAGTCGACCGGGCGAAGCGATTTACAACGACCAAAATGGCTTGGTCGAGGGCAACAGCCCATTTCAGGTCGTCTGGCTTCCCGACCCGCGACGACAAGAGTACCTGCATCAGATTCGCGAGCAGCTTCCCGACGATGTTCCGGCACCTGAGCCAGCGATTGTCTTCGAAGGCAACGTCCCCGCCGACCCACGCGACAACGACGAGCTCACTGATTTAATTGCGCAGGGCGAACACGCTTCGCAAAGCGACTCCAAACTGTGGCTTGGCTCTGCTGTGCGGATCGAGCCGCCCACCAGCCTGACCTTCCGCCGGCAAAGCGGCAACAACTTGTTGGTCGTGGGGCAGGAGGAACCACTCGCGCTGGGCATACTTGCGACCGCCGCTGTCACTTTCGCCGCTCAGCAAAGCGGCACGACCCCCAGCGTCACGGTGCTGGACGGCACGCGCCCTGAATCGATGGAAGCCGGCTTCTGGGCGGAACTAGGCAGTTCACTGCCTGGCCGGATCGACATCCAAACTCCCGGCACGATCGACGCTTCGATCACTGCGTTGGCGGACGAGCTTGCCCGCCGTAGCGAAGCACCAGAGCTAACCCATCCGCCGCACTTCGTGATCATTCACGACCTGGCACAGTTCCGCAATTTGCGTCAGACCGAAGAGGAGTTCAGCTTCTCAGCTAAGACCAGCGACAAGCCAGCGCCGTCCGACAAGCACTTCCGCAATCTGCTCAAGGAAGGTCCCGCTGTTGGCATGCATGTGCTGATTTGGTGTGATTCATACAACGGGCTGACGCGTTTCGTCGATCGGATGACACTGCGTGAAATCGACTACCGCGTGGCCATGCAAATGAGCGCTGCGGACTCGACCAGCCTGATCGACTCACCTGCTGCGGGTCGCATCGGCGAGCAGCGCGCCGTCTTCTATCGCGACGACTTGGGCACGCAAGTGAAGTTCCGCCCCTACGGCAAGCCCACCAACACTTGGGTCTCCTGGGCGTCAGACCAGCTGATGGACGAAAAAGTCGGCCTGAAGGCTTCGGAATAGCGTATCTCTCTTCACTCAAGAGTGCTCCACAGGTACATGAACCGAGTCATCCCGTGTAAGGAATAATCTCATGGCTTATCAAGGATTCGATTCCAGCGACGAAGAATCGTTTGAGAAGATGCGTGATTTTTTCAGCCCGGCGCAAGTGGATACTTCCGTTCGTCAAGCTCTGCACATGTGCTGGATGATGCTGCCGAACGACAAGAAAAACGCCGATGAATTGGAGCTGCAGTTCCGCCGCATCGTTGATCGGGCGTTAGAAGACATGCGTGAAGACGAGCAAGCTTTTGGCTGGTCCCAGAAGTCTTGAGCACATCGCGTTGGGCGAGCGTAGCAGCCCCGAGTTGCCTTGGGGGTTGCTCCTTGTGCGGCCGACTGCCGGCACTAGCGAAATATCCTATTTCATGCGTCGTCACGCCTTCTGGTCTAGGACACGACCAGTGATTTGATCGATTCTTTATCTTGCAAGCGCACAGTGAGTCGCCCATACTCGTTTGCTGTATTGCCTGTCTGTTCTCAACGAATCGCTTGCAATGAGGCCTTATGCGTCCACTTTTGGTTCCGCTCGAAGCCCTAGTGTACGGCCCGTCGTACGCCTATCTGAATTACAAGATCCGTTCCCCCACTCCACTCGATCACGATACCGTGTGGCGGGATCTAACTTTCGACCTGCCACCGCTGGCAGACTGGTTGCGCAACAGTTGGCCGATTGGGCCAGTACGTCCCCTGCTGCTACGAGCTAAGATCAAGCAGGATCACGTACTGGGAATCGCCGATCACTATGACGTGTCGAATGACTTCTATGAACTGTTCCTCGACAGGCGGTACATGTTCTACACCTGTGCCGACTTTCATCACCCCGACGAAACCATCGAGGAGGCGCAGCAGCACAAGGCGGACCACATCCTGGGGCTGATTGATCCCAAGCCGGGGCAGCGAATCCTAGAACTCGGCTGCGGCTGGGGCGCGATGCTCAAGCGGATTTGTGAACACACTGGCGACAAAGACAACCTTCACGGTTTGACTTTGTCCAAGGAGCAAGTCGACTACAACAACCAACATAACGGCTTTCATGTCGAGTTCGACAACTTCATCACGCGCACATATCAGCCGGAATCCTACGATACGATCTACTCGATCGGCGCCTGGGAGCATGTTCGTCCGGATGAAATCGCGCCCTTGTGCAACAAGTTGTACGACGCGATTAAACCTGGGGGCAAGCTCGTCAAGCATTTCTTCTGTCGATCGACCGACGACTTGTTCGCTACGGCGGTCTGCTCGCAGCTGTACTTTCCCGGCTCGATCGGCTCCTCTTATCGCGCGCATGTCGAAGCCTTCGAAGGAGCCGGCTTCCGGATCACACATCGCTCGATCCACGACTACCGCCCTACCTTGCGCGCCTGGTTCGATCGACTGGTCGAAAGCCGCGAGCGAGCGCTCGAGTTGGTTGACGTGCGCACGTACAACCGCCAACTCACGTTCTTTCCGGCCTCGTGGCGCTATTTCCACGAGGGACGCGGCATGCTCGTCCGCTGGGTGATGGAGAAGCAGGGATGAGATGGAAACGATGAGCTATGAACGATAAGCGATGAGGTCTTCTCGCGTTCTTTGCCCTCAGTTTATCGTTTCTCCGATTTCGTTTATCATTCGCGTTCGTCAACGCTCTCCGCTTGTCACCCTCCCGACGAAGAAATCCTCTCCATGGCAAATCCCAGTTCCAAGACCGCTGTCGCCGCCGCTATTGCCGGCAACGGCTGCGTGATGATCGCCAAGTTTGTCGCTTTTATGTTCACCGGATCCGGAGCGATGCTCTCGGAAGCGATTCACACGCTTGCCGACTTGCTCAATCAAGTGCTGCTGATGATCGGCATCGTCCGTTCGACCCGCGATCCCGATCACATTTACGAGTACGGCTACCAATCGGAGCGGTACGTGTGGGCATTGATCTCGGCGGTCGGCATCTTTTTCCTCGGCTGCGGCGTGACGGTCTATCACGGTATCCAAAGCCTACTTCATCCCCACGAACTGAAAGACCTCAGCTGGGCCATCGGCGTGTTGATTTTCTCGTTCATCCTTGAAGGCATCGTATTTTACATTGCTGTGCGCGCGGCGAAGCAGCAAGCCAAGGGGAAGCCGCTGATGAAGTTTCTTCGGTATGAGGCCGACCCTGCCGTGACTGCGGTCGTGCTGGAAGACTTCGTCGCGTGCCTGGGCGTGCTGGTTGCCCTGGGGGCGATTCTGCTTTCCAAGCTCACCGGGGAGGTCTATTGGGATGCGATCGGATCGCTAACGATTGGGGTCCTGCTGGGTGCGATCGCGATCTGGCTAATCGCTCGCAACACATCGCTGCTGGTGGGAGCGAGCATTCCAGCCAAGATCCGCAAGCAGGTGGAAAAGATCATCGAAGCGGATCCGGCGGTCGAGGAGATCGTCGATTTGAAGACCCGCATCCTCGACACCGACACTTACCGCATCAAGGCCGATATCCACTTCGACGGCGGCGCACTGGCCGACAAGCTCCGTCCGCAGCTTCGCGAAGCGTACGATGGCATCAAATCGTTCGAAGAATTCGAGAAATTCGCCCACGAATTCGGCGACGACGTGGTCGAATTACTGGCCGCAGAAATTGATCTGATCGAACGCAAGATCCGCCAGGAAGTCCCACAAGCAAAGCATCTGGATCTGGAAGCGGAGATCTGAACCAGCCGCAAAGTGACCTGCTCATTCACTGTCGCCGGATAGCGCTATCCGCTTGATCGTCCAGACACGTTTGCCGTCGAAGCCGACCACATCGAGCGTTTCGACTCGTGCGCGTAGCTCGAACTTCTCGGCATTGACCTCATCGACGATCAGCTGACAATCGGCCGGCTCGCAGGCGTTAGCGAACGCGATGTGCGGGAAAAAAGGCAAATCGTGCCGCAACTCCGGCCGCAAGATGCCCGTGTACAAACGGTCGTGCAGACGCACGATCTGGCTGAAGCCTTCGTCGGGCATCAGGAACGCGTGGGCATGGTCCTGAAAGTCGGCATCCCCTAGTACGGCGCAACGAAACACCGCCTCCAGAGGTGCCAACCCTGCCGCGTGTGAACAGACATGATCGACCAGCTCGGCTTCAGTGATGTTCTCCGTTGGAAAAACAAACGTAAGGTGCGGCTCAATCAGCGAGAAGTACAGCGGATCGTACTTGCGGCGAATCGTCTGGATCCAATCGTAGTCCTGCTGCGAAACCGTCGGATAGTTCAGCACTGCTAGGGCCAAAATAGCGATCTCCATTGTGGGAGCGATCACCCGATCGTAACCAAGCCTAACTAAACTAGTGGGACTTGGCAAACTGAGGTAAATTGCACCAGCAAACGTTCAATAACTGAGAATCTCAAAACTCCATGACGTCATTGGTGTAACGCATGCCGTCATGGGCTTCTGACGCGCGTGCCCGTCGATGCCAATTGGGTGAATACCGTCAGAAACTGCAACGCATGCCTTGCTGACCGAGGTCGGCACCTTAGAATACGGTCAATTCGCGCCACCTTTTCGCCGATTTCCCCAGTTGGAGACCACGGAGCCATGCGTCTTCTCTTCGCGCTCAGCCTAGTTGCACTTCTCGCTTCGCCAACGCACGCGGAATCACTCGTCGATGCCTTTGCAGACCGCAATGCTTGGGTTGTCGTCAGCATGGACGTGCCAACGATCGTCAAACAGCTGTCCGCGCAGGAGAAGTTGCGCGCGATCTTCCCGCCGGAACATCAAAAGATGGCCGACGAGCTCTTAGACGCAACAGGACCACTGAGAATCGCGAAGGTTCTAGAGTCTCACAAAGCGGAAGAAGCCATGTTTTCGATGTCTCTGCTGACTTTGCTGCAGGATGAGTCGTCGCTAACACCAATTTTCCAAACCCAGCTGATGGTGAGCTTTGCGAGTCCGGAAAATGCGTTTAAGTGTTACAACCAACTACAACCAACGATGCACCGCACGGGTCTCGCTCTTTCGAGCATCAACGCTAACGTGCTATGCATCTCGAAAACACGAGACTGGGAGGAACCGACACCGTCGCTGCGGTTCCTACTCGACAACAATGTTGTTGAGCCGCTTAGCCGAATTCGTAAGTCGAGTCCCGTGGGCGCAGTGATATCGCCTCACGTAGAGTTCCTTCCCGCCGAGGAGAGGCCGCAGCTGCCCAGCTGGTTGATCGAGGCGCTCGACTTCAAGTCTCGCATGAATCTAGAACGAGTTGAAGTTGGGGTCGATTACGCGGCTGGGAAGGCCCATCTGTTGTGGCGCGTCGCCAACGGAGAGAAATCCAGTGAACTATTACAGGCGCTGCGAACGCGAATCGAGCAATGGACCAATCAATCACTCGAGAGTCTTGGAAACAAAGAACCAATCCGATTCGATGAAGTGGCAGAGTATCGCGAAGTTGACGAGGGATTGCAAATGACGGTCGATTTCAATTCCTCGGCCGCGAGGAAGTTGGTGTGGGCGACGCTTGGTAAGCGAGCTGTCGAGGCGAGGCAAGAAATTGACCAATCACGTAGGATCAATAACTTGAAGTATCTCGCTTTGACGATGCTGATCTATAAAGACCACCACACAAGACTACCAGCGCCGAATGCTATCGTCGATAAAGATGGCAAGCCATTGTTATCGTGGCGTGTTGCAATTCTACCACTTCTCGAAGAACATCTGAGAATTGACGCCTTTCGCCTCGATGAGGCCTGGGATAGCGAGCATAACCTACGGGTCGCCAAGAATATGCCCAGTGTGTTCGCCGACCCCGCTCGCCCTGACTTGGCAGAACAGGGGCTCACGACAATTCAAATGCCAATCATCGACGAACCCCGACAAACGGGTCGCGACGATTCACCGCAGAAAAGGAGGCAGGGCGGCAAAATCTTCTACCTACAACACGGCGTCGATATTGCATCCATCCGAGACGGCACATCAAACACCATTCTGTGTGTCGAGGTCGCTCCTGAGCACGCCGTGCCATGGACCAAGCCCGTCGATTGGACCGTTGATCGAAGCAACCCAAAAGCGCAGCTTATCGATGAATCACGCGCCGAATTCGCGGCAGCGTTCCACGATGGCCAAGCGCGGGTCATCAAGTTGTCGCTAGATCCAGAAACGCTGATCGCGCTGTGCACTAAGTCTGGCGGCGAAGAGGTCTACACGGACGATCTCGATTGAAGCCGACACTAAACTGCCGTGCGGCCTGTAGTCCGGCTCACTTCGCCGAGCTCGCTCGACTCGCTGTGTGCTCGTGACCGTGTGTCGGTTTGTGATTTGGCTCGACGGGGAGCGGCTTGCCGAGCATGTCGCCGTTGGGCTTGAACCCACCACCGTCGACGTCGACGAAGATCGGGTTGCTCACCGCCACAGGCATTGCCTTGCCGGCATCAGGACCGTAGACGTGCCCCAGTTGCAAACCTTCGCCGCCGGTCGCCACGATCACGTGGGCATCCTTTTCTAGCGGCAGGTTGAGCACCTGGTCGAACTTCTTCGCTCCGTGGGTAAACATCCGCGGGTGCTCGCGGCGTGTGAAGTTCCACTGCGGCTCAGGGCGTCCGTTGACGAACACCTGCACGCGATTGACATCTAACCAGTTGGGGCACTGCACACTCACGTGCAGCTCGACCGATCCGCCGGTGGCTGTGAGATCGTCGCCAGGACCAACTGTTTTGCCCGCTGCCGCTGCCTCGACTTCCATGAACGGACCGTTGGACATCACCACCTGGCCCTGTTCCAGCGCGTGACAGATTTCCATCAAGTTTGCCTTGGCCGGTTCGTCGGTGGTCGAGCGTACGTAGTTGCGCAGCCAGCCGCTACCGTGAAAGTTCCAGTGTGCATCCGTGTTCACCACACCCGGCACACGATAGCCCAGGTTCAACAGCTGCATCCAATTGAGAACTATCGTGCCGCGACCTTCCCAACCCTTTTCGTTGACCTGCAGCTCATCGAACACCATCGCGGGCGGATGCACTTCCATCACGTCGGCGAAGTGGAACATCTTGCGAAAACCCTCGTCGGGCTTGTTATCCAAATCGGCGTCGCCCAGCATTTGCGCAATGTTGGGGTGGTTGATCTGCACAACCTTGTCGCTGTTATCGTCCCACATCGCGATCCGTGCGATCTGCACCGTCGGATCGGCGTGAACCTGCGGAGCACCTCCGTCCTGCGTATGACGATGTTCGACCAGCGGAAACACGTTTTGATGGTTGATCGACAAGGGCGAACCGGTCAGTTCCATGCCCGTGCACGTGAGCACCCGATCCACCGCGTCGAAGTGCTCCAAGTGCGCCATGTACGTCGTGATGCGCTGATGCTCGGTGCATGGGATGAACTCGATGTGTTCGGCCAGCAGATTCAGCACCCGTCCGCGCTGGTGCGAAGTGTTGTCTCCCGAGGGAGTCGAGTGGCTGTGCAGCTCGGCACTGATCCAACCGCTCGTATCGACCGACCGCACCAACTGCTTGTCGACGCGGGTCGTTTCGCCGGCTTTCACATCGACGGTGGTCAGCACCGCGTCGTACTCGGTTCCTCGACTCACCAGCACTTCGTAGCTGCCGGGTCGCACTTGCACGCGAAACTCGCCGTCGGCCGTGTACCACAGATTCCGCACGCCGTGGATCGCGCTGTCCGGGCCGAAGTTCGGATCATCCACACCTTGGCCGCGGAAAGCGAGCTTGCACGGAATGCCGTCCCCCGATTCGTCGACAATCTTGCCTTCCACAAAACCCGGCGCCGGCCCGTCGAACTGCAGCGGCAAACTCGCGTCACCACCGACGGAAACCGTCGCAGTCAGTGTTTCTTTGTGCGCCTGCTCAGTCACACTAATCTCGTAATCGCCGGTGGGCAGCATCAGCCTGAGCCGTCCCTCACCGTTGGCACGGGCCTTGCCAAGCGAGACGTCGCTTTGCTTCACCTCGACGTAGGCGTCCGCCACCGGACCGTTTCCGTCGGTGATCGTGATTTCCTGGACGGACAGACCCTGGCGTTTCAAGCTCCGCGCCGTCGCGGCCGCTTGCAAGGTGTCGGCCGCGGGAATCAACTGCCGAGTGAACGTTGCCTCGCCACCGGCTGGTACGACGAGCCCCGCTTCGTTGCCGTCGACCACGTACTCAATCGAATACGCTCGCCGCGGGTTGTCTGACTTCTCCTTTCGCACGGTCGCGGCCTGCGACGTCAGTCCGTAGGCGCCTCGCCAATAGCGATCGTAACACCAGGCCATGTTGCAGCCCTCGTCGAAGCCAAACTTAAACTCCCCGTCAGCGCGAATGCCGTCGAGCATTTTGAAGGTCTTGGCCTCGTCGCCGTTGTTGATCAACAACGTGGTCACCGTCAGATAGTCCCGCCCGTCGGCCAGTTCGTAGCCGATGATCGCCTCGATCGACTTGTCGGCGTTGGCCGCCGTCGACTCCGCTTTGAATGCCAGCCGAGCCGCCCCGTCCGTTGCCGGCAGTTGCTCCGGCCAATCAACCGGACCCGTCAACGTGTACGGGCCGCCGTGCGGATAATAGCAACTCAGCTGATCGCTCTCCGCATCGCGACGCGTCAGGTCGATCACCGCCCCACCCACGTTCTTGACCGTCATGTTCGCCTTGCGACCCTCGACTGCCTCGCCGATCACCGCCACTACGCGGTCACTCCGCAGCACGAAGTCGCCGTAAATGCAATCGACCTCTTTTCCTTGCGGCACGTACTCGTCCCAGTTCTGCTTGTCGAGTTGCACCACCTCCGCAGCATTGATGGGGGCGCTAACAAGAACTACCAACACACCGCACAACAGACTTCGCACGTTGCTTCTCCCTTCGTCGCAACACTAAGAACAGATTCGAGGTGCCGATCACCGCCCACACGGCCAGACACACGATTCGCAGATCCCTATCGCTCGAATATAGCGTTGATCCAGCAATTGTCGCGTGGGCACGCACGACTCGCCCGAGATTTTTTGAATCTTCACATTCAAACGCGCACACCAATCCCGCATTGAGACTTGTTGGATGCGGATCGCGAATCCGCGCCCGCCAGCTCGTCTCGCGTTTCGTTGCCCTTGTTTAGGCGTCGTGTTCTTCGTCCTCGTAGTCGTCGTCTTCGTCTGCTTCGAAATCCGAACTGATCACGTCCTCGCCGTTCAGAATGAAGAATTGGAGTGCGTACTCTTCCGAAGCAAACTCATAGTCGACACTGTTGTTGCCCACCGTCGTGTCGAAGTACGGAGGCCAGATCACTTCGAAAATCACCAACGGCATCAGCAAGGCAATGCCACTCGCAAAGATCGCCAGTCGGCGCGCCTGCCGACCCCAGTCGTCGAAATACGGCCACAGCGTCGCAACGATCGCGATGATCACCACCCAATAAGCTAGCGAGCGCCCCCACCGCTGGATAAAGAACCGCGACGTACATGCCGCGCAGATCGGAAACTCCACGCGCGACCAGCCTAAGAAATAGAACAGCGGCACGAAGTAACTCAACAGCCAGTTCTGCGAACTCTGCGTGATCTTCGCCGTCGAGTCCGCCGGCTCCTGACAAACCACACAGTCGTCCGGAAACTCGGGCGTCACGTCCTTCGGCAACTTGATGTCCGTCGACCAAGCCATCCGCATCCCTCCCAGCACAAGACGAAGTGAATTCAACCATTTTTCCCCAGCAACGCCAAACCGGCATTCGCAGCCATGATTGCTGTTTCTCCTAGCAGTCCATACAATCGGCTTGATCCTTGAGAGGGCTGACAAAAACCGCGTGGCGCTAGCAAACGTCAGTGGCGGTTTCAATATTTGATAGCTTGTGGCGAATAGCAGCAGTATCGAACTCTCAATCGCGATCCGCCGCTGGGTTCGCACGGCGACTTGTTTTGCTCTTTGCCCTATCGCTCACATACGAAATAGACTTGGACGCATTCCATGATGCAAACTCTGCAACGAAAATTTGTGGCACTGGTAACCGCTTGGATTCTCGTAGGCATCAGCCAACCGAGCATTTTGACAGCAGCCGAATCGGAATCGACCCGAGCCAAGTCGAACCGGTTTCAAACAGCCCAAGCCATCGAAGAGGATAGGGCACAGCAGAACGCGACGTCCGCCGATAAACTTGCCCTGGATGACCTCTTCCCGGCGGATCGCGTGCTCGATGTACAGATTACGCTCGATGAAAGTGATTGGGACAAGATTCGGCAACAATCACGCAGTCTCTTTGAAGTCCTTAACGAGAGACGGAAACACGCGCCAATCGAAAGCCCCTACACTTATGTTGATGCCAGTGTGACCATCGACGGCGTTGAATTCCCGCAGGTTGGTATTCGCAAGAAGGGCTTCATCGGCTCGCAAAGCTCGAGTCGCCCATCGCTCAAGATCAAACTGAATCATGTCGACAAGAACAACGGCATTGAAGGCCTAACGAATCTGACCTTCAACAACAACAAACAAGACCCGACGTTGGTAAGCCAGTTTCTCGGTTACGCGCTGTTCAACTCCGCTGGCTCACCCGCGCCTCGCTGTGCCTTCGCCAGCGTGACCGTCAACGGCAAGCATCTCGGCGTTTATTCGCACGTGGAATCCATGCGGAAGCCTCTCCTGCGGCGAGCATTCGGCAACGACGACGGTACTTTGTACGAGGGAACGGTCGTCGATTTTGTTGACGGCTGGGAGAACAGCTTTGAGCACAAGTTCGGCGACGACGAATTGGGACGCCAGCGAATCAAACAAGTGGTTGAGCTGCTGCAACACCAGGACGAAACTCAAATCGATCAGCAAGCCCTCGGCGAACTCGTCGACTTAGATTCGTTCTTCACTTTTTGGGCACTCGAAGGGCTGCTCGGCGCCTGGGACGGATACTCCGGCAATGGCAACAACTTCTTTTTCTACCTCAACCCCGAGACCGACAAATTCCATTTCCTGCCGTGGGGAGCCGACGCGCTGTTGGACAAATACAGCAAGATCGCCTACGACCGTGAATCGCCCCTCTCCGTCAAAACGAAGGGATACCTGGCACATAAACTCTATCAAACGCAATTTGGACGTGAGCGCTACGCCAACACGATGGCCGCCCTGCTGAAAGATCACTGGGACGAAGAATTTCTGTTGGCGGAAACAACGCGAATCGAGGCCATGCTTCAATCGCATTTGGGCGAGTCGCAGCAAGAGTTCACGCGCGCAATCGATCGCGTCCGCAAGTTTATCCAGTCGCGGCGCGAAGACCTCGTCGCCGAGACCGCCGACGGTATGCCGGTCTGGACGAAGGTGCCGGATCCGCCGCCGGTAATTCCTGCCACCTTCGGTCAAGATGCCGATTCCATCTGGAACGCCGCCAAGACGGGGAACATTGAGGCCATAAAAGAACAACTGTCAGGCGGGACGGACGTCAATGCGCGGCATCGCTCTGGGGCCACGCCTTTGTCGATGGCCGCGGTGGCGGGGGAAATCGAAGCCGTGAAGTTCCTCCTCAGCCAAGGGGCCGACATCAATGCCAAGAACAACGACGGTCAGTCTCCACTGCATGGGGCGTCGTTCCTGGGAAGAATGGACGTCGTGCGGCTGCTGATCGAGGAGAAGGCGGAGATCAATATCCGCAACAACGAGGGAGAAACTCCGCTGGACAGCGCAGCCGCGGAATGGAACGATCAGATTCAACGCATTGTGCAGTTCATCTCCTCGATGATGCAAATTGACGTGGAAGTTGAGGAGGTGAAAACGAACCGGCCCCAAGTTGCCGACCTGCTTCGTAAGTACGGTGCCGTTTCCGGCGCGGATCTGCCGAAGCTGGCCGGCGAAAATATCTGGCAAGCTGCCAAGCTGGGCAACCTGGAATCGCTCCGGCAGCACTTGTCCGAGGGCAAGGACGAGATCGATGCCCACGACAAGAATGGCATGACGGCCCTGTGCTGGGCGTCGTTGGCGGGTGAAGTCGAAGCCGTTGAACTGCTCTTGGCCGAAGGTGCCGACGCCAATGCCAAGAACCGGGATGGGGGCACTTCGCTCCACGGCGCTGCTTTTCTTGGTCGGATTGAAGTCGTCAAACTACTCGTCCAACACGACCTGGAGATCAATCTCAAAAACGGGATGGGGCAAACTCCGCTCGACGGCGTGGCCGCGGAGTGGAATCAGGGCCTGCAGGACATCACCCAATTCATCGTCGGCTTTCTCAAGGTGGACGTCGATTTCGATCAGCTCAAAGCCGTCAGACCGAAGATCGCAGAGCTACTCCGCGAGCACGGCGCCAAGACGAGTGTCGAACTGCGCTGACGGAGCCCGCTTGGGCCAATCCGATCGCTAACCCTGTGTTGACCAAGCCATCCGCATCGCTCCCTGCACAAGACGAGTGGAGACGCGGGCAAGACTTGCGCAAGCCGCTGCATGGGCGATAGTGCCGGGTCTGGCGGATTTCGAGAGGGTGATTGCATTGAGCTTTGACGTTATGGCTAATGCAACTCGGAAGTGCGATGGGCTCATGTAAAGAAATGCCCCAAATCTGATTCGGAACTCGATGATATCAAGCGGTAGTCAACAACACATCGTCATGAATCTTTGACTTTCCAGTGCTTGAGATCAGTTGTCCACGGTCGATGAGAGACTTTACGACACGGTTAAGTTCCGCTTTTGAGTATCGACAAAAATGCAATTTGAGCATTTCCAGCCGTAGAGACTTTCTCGATATCGCTACAGAAGCCTTGGATAGCATGTCACTTTCGAGCATTCCAAGATTTGGCAACTCCCGTTCAGGGCGCACGGGAAACAGAAACTCCGGAGAATCGAACTCTGCGCCGAGGAATTCTTCGCGTGCTTTACACATAGCATCATTCATAAGTTCGAGCCCGTCTGGATGACGTGTGCCATAGATCAGCATGTATTTGGGAACTTTGTGTTTGTACTTGGACTTCACCGGATACCAACATACATGCGTAAATGAATCGGTAAGCCGAAGCGCGTAAGCCTCAACCATGCGGTCGAGCTTAATGTGGAAAGGGAGGCTGTCCGATGCAATATCTTGCCAGTAATCGCCACCAGCGATCGCATTAAGTGTCTGAATTTCAACTCGCTCATTCGGGTCATCGGCCAAGTAGTCTGGATCGTCATCTTCAATGTTTGGCATGGCCCGTTTCATCGCAGCCAACGCCCATCGCATGAACGTGGTCACGTTGAAGTTCATGAGAACTTCAACGCTCGCACCGGAGTGCCGGATCTGATCATAAACCGCCTTCATGGGAGTGAACTCAAGCCCTTTAACGGAATACGGATCAACATACAGGAAGACCGTCTCCGTAGCGGCTCTACGTCGGATCTCATTTAGGTAATCACCAAACTTGCCGTGCCGCGTTGCAATCGCGTCACCGAAGGGTTCTAGGTTTTGTGTCAATTCCGAGAAGTGCTCGAGTATTTCCTCAACGAACAGACCCTTTACCTCAATGCCATGGCCTCTCCATTGTTGAATTTCTTCGGCAATAATCAGTGGTGAGCCATTCGAGCCATCATCAAAGCGACCAGGTCCCGCACAACAATCTACTATGAGAATTCTCTTTCTCAGTTTCGCTAGCTTTGGTATGTAAGGATGAAGATAGTAGCCCAGAATTAGGTCTTTGTACTTTGACCACTCGCGCTTGCCTTGAAAAAAATCTTGCATAGTGCTGGCCCGTATTGGTGTATTTTTGTATACCTATCCATAGTGTCAGCTATCTTCTGCTACCGTTCAACCGCCGTGTACGTGTTTTCGATTATCCTTTAGTTATGTAGCCTTGGAGGATTTGAGCATGGCTGAAAATTCCAAAATTGGTTGGACGGATCACACACACAATTTCTGGTGGGGATGCCACAAGGTTAGCGAAGAATGCAAGTTTTGCTATATCTCCGGCATCATGAAGCGTGGTGGATATACTCCATTCGCGGGGCCAATGCGTACTAAGAACTGGGACAAACCCAGACGATGGAATAGAAAAGCTGAACAAGACGGTACTCGACTACGCATATTTACATGCTCAATGTCAGATTTCTTCCACGAGGGAGCAGATCTGTGGCGCGGTGACGCCTGGAAAGTCATCAAGGAATGCTCGCAGCTAGACTGGCTAATACTGACTAAGCGACCAGAAAGAGTTTTGGCCCATTTGCCGCAGGATTGGTCAGATGGCTATCCAAACGTTTGGCTTGGAGTCACCGCGGGGTGTGCTGATTCGTTTTCGCGACTGGACGTTCTAAAGTCAATTCCGGCAAGGATTAAGTTCCTGTCGGCGGAACCTCTGTTGGAACCATTAGATCTATCTCCTTATTTGCCATCGCTCGATTGGGTAATTACCGGGTGTGAGCGGGCCAAGAAGGGGCAAAGACGGCTTATGGAGTTAGATTGGGTGCGAGATATCGACGACCAATGCCGTAGAGCAAAAGTGCCCCACTTTTTCAAGCAGTACTACAAGAACGATTCAGGGATACCTTGCGAAGACGGATACCTCGATGATCTGGTGCGGCAATCCTGGCCAATGGCCGCTGCATAGCCGCACTGTCGTTATTGAATGCGCACATATTATCAGGCTGCAACCCTATACTGTGGGCTCCCACGTCGTGCGGCCCGGCTCGTCCCGACACGCCGAGGCAGTGTTTAATCACCTTCAGTCATTTGATGCGATTCAGCTACACATCCGCGTGTAACTCCCGCTGGCTCCGTGTCGACAAGCTCAGTTCAACATTGTTTGCGCAACAGAATCCACGAATCTCTGCTGGGCCAAGGAGCCAGTCGGCCACTCGCCACCCATTCCAAAATGGCCCAAAAATCGTTGCTGAAATGAAGTTGCCCGGCGGGGATAATGACGTTCGCCCCAGGTAGTTGGCAGCAGCAACGAACCTCTGGCGATAGCGGTATTGCTGCCGTCGAAGCGGGAAAGATCGGAAACGGTCGCCCTGTTTTGAAAGGTGGGAGGCGGTTTCAGAACGCTAAGTCCTGGGGCAGAAGCACGTTGCCGCGAAGCGGCGGGCGGGGTCGGCGGAGGTTTTGTAAGGTCTGAAACCACGAACCTTTCAAAACCGCGGCCCCACGAGCATCCGCCAATTACCCTAACGACAAACCAGCAAAGGAGTTATGCATGTCGTCCGGTTTCGCAACCAGCCGAATACTGAAAACGAAAGGTGAAAAGCTTTCAAAATTCGAGTCGCTAGTCGCTAGTTGTTAGTCGTGAGTCGCTAGTTGTTAGCAGTTGATCGAGGGCTCGATGCTCGCGACCCGCGACTCGTCGCTCGCGACTACCTCGACTCGCGTTGTGCCGTTTGTCTTACGAGGTAGGACTGGGCGAGGCTTACGCTCGCCGAGACGCCCCAGTACAGCCCCAGGCCGGCCGACACTTTCGAAAGGACGATGACCGTCATGATCACGGGTAGGACCAACAGCAGCTGCTTGCCCTCGGACGAGGACGTCGCCGGGTTGGTCGAGATGGCCACCGACAGCGCGGTAATCCCTGCCACAATCACCGTCAGCCACACGTCTGGCTTCGCAATGTTCTTAATCCACAGAAACTTGCCGCCGGCGGCCACCACACCGCGGACGGCACTATACACGGCCAAGAAGATGGGCATTTGGGCAACCGCGCCCAGGCATCCCCCGATTGGCAGCGGAGACACGTTGTGTTTTTCGAACAGCTTTTGTGACTCGGCGGCAATCCGCTCAGGCTGCTTTTGGAACCGCTCGCGAATCCGAGTCAGCTCTGGTTGCAGTTTCTGCAGTGCCTGTTGGTGTGCTTGCGTGGACCGCGCGAGCCGCAGCGTCAATGGGAACAGTAGCAGCCGCACGGTCAGCGATGCTGCCACCGCACCCAAGATTGCCACCGCACGCCTGCGAGTACGCGAAGATCAGCAGCCGCAACCAATCCACCAACTGGTCCCATAAGAACATGTCGAACTCCCTACACTGAGTCTGCCAAGTATGAACTGCATGCAATTGTATCGCCGCGAAATCCCCGCCAACAGACGTCTCGCAGCGAGGGTTTCGCCGTGCTTGCTAGCGTCCGATTGTACCGATTATCACGAACATTCACTCAACCCAATGTTTACCGGTTGCCGATCAGTAACAGTGGAAACAACTACCCGCCGGGGCTCCGCGAGAGCCTTGTCGCATCATCTGAGGGGGGAATTCGATGATCCGCAGGATCCTTTTGTCGGTCTGTTGCGCAGGCGCTTTCGTCTGCGTGAGCACCCAAGCCGACACGGCCAACGCACAACAAGCCTACGGTCGGTCGTGGGGGCAGACGTTCAGCACCCAAGACTGGAACCGCTTCTATCACTATCCGTACGTGTACTACCCTCAGAACTTCTGGGGCAACGAGTACTACCGCAGCGCCGACAGCCTGTACCATCGTTATCCGCCCGAGATGCGGATTCCGGTCTACAACCGCAAGTGGCACAACTACTACCCGACGCGTCGTCGGTTCCACTCCGGGCATCACTTCGTGCTCGACGTATTTTGAGCAGCGGTCCATCGGATAGCGGTTGTGGCGTAGCCGACTCAGCCGTCGATGGCCAACCGATAGAAGACCTCGGTCGCGCGTTCGAGTTGGTCGATGTCGATCCATTCGTCGTCGGTGTGGGCTTGCTCGATCGAACCGGGACCGAACACGACGGTGGGAATACCCAACGCGTCGAGCACCCACGCATCGGTGCCGAAGGGAACGCCGATCAGCTGCGAGCGCTGGGTTGGCGCAGCAGCGTCAACGCCATCGACCGTCGTGGCGATGTGCTGAGCCCATTCGCTGTTGGTCTGCCCGCGCAAGCCAACGCAATGATTGGACGGCGGCTCGTGCTCGATGAAGGCGGATTCGTCGGAGTTAGCGGCAGTGACGTAAGCGATCAGTTGCTCGCGCGCCACATCGGGATCGTCACCGGGCGATACCCGATAGTCGATGTCAATCACGGCATGATCGGGCACGGTGTTCACGCCTGAGCCACCTTGGATCGTGCTCACGCATACGGTCGGCCCTCCGCAGCGTGGATCGGGTTCGCATTGGTCGAGCACTTCGGACTGATACCGCTGGAGGGACTCGACGACGCGCACCATCGTCGAAATGGCATTGCGGCCCTGCTCAGGGCGTGAGGTGTGAGCCGCCTTGCCATGGGTGTGACACCGCCAGCGCACACAGCCTTTGTGTGACACGACCACATCGAGCATCGTCGGCTCGGCGACGATGGCTCGCAGGGGCCGCAAGTCGCGGATCTCGTCTAGGGAGAGATCGCCCCTAACGTTTTCCCCCTCAGCCTGAGCTTCCGCTTCGTCGCCCCACAGCCGAGCCAGGGATTTCACACCGCTGAATCCGCTCTCCTCGTTGATCGTCAGCGCCAGCACGGTGGTTTGACGCGGTGCGGCGTTTTCCGCCCTAAGCCGCGAGAAGGCCGCCAGCATCGCCGCCATGCCGCCCTTCACGTCACAGGCTCCCCGCCCCCAAACGCGTCCCTCCGCCTCAGAGGCGGCGAACGGGTCGATTTTCATGCCCTGCACGCCCACCGTGTCCTGGTGGACCTCCCACAGGATCGATCCCGCCGCCGATGGTGGATTTTGGCCTCGAAAGACCGCAAACAGGTTCTCCCGATCCGGGTGAACTAGCTGCCGCCACGTCGGCAGTCCCAGATTTTCAAAAAAATTCTCCAAAAAATCCGTGATTCGAGATTCACCGTAAATCGCAGCTTCATCGTGCTGAAATGCGGGATTGACGCTTGGGATTTTCACCAAGTCTCGCAATAAGTCCTTTACTGATAGCACCATACGGCGAATCCGTTGCGCAAGAGTTGAGCGGCGTGGTTAGGTACAAATCAGTCTATCCCGCAGCACCCCACCAGACAAACCAGGGAAATAACCCGACATTTATGCGTCTAAGTATTTGCCAAATGGTCCAGTTGTCGTTATGATCGGTTGTGCGTGGCGAGTCCATGCATACTCTACCCTCTGTGGGTCGCTGCCCCACCCACAGAGGGCTTTTTTATGCTTCTACATAGCGAATTCTCGTGCTGGAGGCCGATTCTGTTCGGCTCGCCCGGAGGTAGAACCTCTGTTCGTGATCTGTGCACGCACCTTGTCGTAGCTCGGAGTTGTCGCTAGGGCGCTGTGATGCTCACCACCGCTCTTGCAGGTACAGAGGAACAACGGCTGCCGGTTTGGCTGCAGCGACTTCGCAGGCCATGGCTACCTTGGCAAGCTTGGCGGGGACGATATGGTAGAGGATTCGTCGTCGCCTTGCCTTCCTGACTACCCACCAACACAACTCCCCTCCAACGCCAGAGAAGATTCGACACATTCGGAAGTGACGAACTGGCGGCTGTCACCCTGAAGGAACCATTCATGTCTGAGAGTCCCATCGATCTGTCCGTTGTCGACAACCTATTGCAAGAGTTCGCTGACCCAGAGACCGGCAGAGGCCTCAAAACCATGGGGCAAGTGGTCGATGTTGCAGCGCAAGGAAACGATCTGGAAGTCACGATCGGACTGACCACCTACAGCGCGCCGCTGTGGGAACACACGCGTGAGCGATTGGCGGAGCAACTTCAGGCGAAACTTGGAGGCACGGGGAATGTCAGCGTGAAAGTCGTCGAGCACGACCGCCCCGCCGAACCAATCGGCGGCATTGGACTCACCGCCAAAAGCGTGATTGCGGTCGGGTCTGGCAAAGGGGGCGTCGGCAAAAGCACGATCGCCGCGTCATTGGCACTTGGACTGAAGCGAGTTGGCGCGAAAGTCGGTTTGATGGACGCCGACGTCTACGGTCCGAGCATCCCGCATCTGCTAGGTGTCAACGAGCAACCAACCGCTTCGCCCGAAAAGCGTCTGCAGCCGATCGACGCGGATGGACTGAAAGTCATGAGCATGGGTTTTCTCGTCCCCGCTGAGGAAGCCGTCATTTGGCGGGGCCCCATGCTTCACGGTGCGATCACACAATTCTTGCGCGACACCGATTGGGGGAACCTCGACTACCTCATCATCGACATGCCGCCAGGCACCGGTGACATCGCGCTCACGCTATCGCAATTGCTACCGCTGACCGGTGCGGTTGTTGTTTGCACGCCGCAAGACGTCGCGCTACTTGATGCGGTGAAGGCAGTCGCCATGTTCCGCAAGGTTAACATCCCACTGCTTGGCATCGTCGAGAACATGAGTTTCTTCTTGTGCCCTGATAACGGGAAGCGGTACGACATTTTTGGCTCCGGAGGCGCGCGACAAAAAGCGGAAGCGATGGATGTGCCCTTCTTGGGCGAAGTACCGATTCAAATCCCAATCCGCGAACGAGGCGACGCGGGCGACACGGCAGGCAACCTTGCCGACCAAGAATCGGCGCCGTACCTGGAGCGGATTTGCTTCAG
This sequence comes from Bythopirellula sp., assembly GCA_028285205.1. GTDB lineage: Bacteria > Planctomycetota > Planctomycetia > Pirellulales > Lacipirellulaceae > Bythopirellula. The sequence continues at coordinate 51,100 of JANQQA010000338.1, forward strand.
CCTGGCTCAGAACATCGCGAACTCGAAAGCTGCCGATCCGCCCATGCCGAGCCTGTCGGTCCTTTGAGATGGCTGGTGGATAACCGGTTGACTAGTCCGGTTGCGCGACGCAGAGCAATCTGCCTAAGACGTTGGCGGATTGAAACTTACGCCTACAGAAGATAGCTAGCAAAAAAGACCGCCTCGCGCAGGACGCGGGCGGCCTTTCTTGGTTTCTAGGGACTTGGTTGAATGCGTTACTTGGTAGCGCATCAGCCCATCGGTCTACCTCTTCTTCTTGCGCTTGGCCGTCTTCTTCTTAGCGGCTTTCTTCTTCTTGCGCTTGACGGTCTTCTTCTTAGCGGCCTTTTTCTTTGTCTTCTTCTTGGCAGCTTTCTTCTTTGCCTTTTTCTTCTTGGCCGTCTTCTTCTTGGCGGCCTTCTTCTTCGTCTTCTTCTTGGCCGTCTTCTTCTTGGCTGTCTTCTTCTTGGCTGCCTTCTTCTTGGTCTTCTTCTTAGCCGTCTTCTTCTTGGCGGCCTTCTTCTTGGCTGCCTTCTTCTTCTTAGCCACAGTCAATCCTCCATAAAGGGTCGTGGTGCTTCGTCCGACTAAACGGCTTAGTCATTCAGAACTGAAGGCACCCATAAGAAAACATGTCACTCGTCCGATGTGACACGACATTTCGTAAGGTATGAAGCTGAAGTCGTCAGATTGCTCGCTGGTGTTGAAAAGCAAAATTCGATTACTTCGATCGCGACAACTCAATGCAAGCTCGTCGCTCTTCGGAGTATTTGTACGAATTCATCGAAATAGTGCAACACATTTTTTAACAAAAAATTCTTCGAGGCAAAGATTTTTGCAACGGGTCGACGTGCATTAGCGCGCGTTGATGTACGTTTCTGAGAAAGTCATTGAACTTTTTTCAAAATCAATACAAAGAAATTGTGCTGCCGTCTTTCAACTGTCCGGTCGGTTGCACTGCGCTGCGCGAGAAACCGAAAGTCGACCAACTCTCAGGGCGTAAACGGCGCAAATACCAACGCTTCGCGAGCGCGCAACGATGCGACGACACGTCCGGCATACTATCGGTCGCTAAACCCAGGAGTCCTGCCCATATTTGCGGTTGGTGCCGCATAGGTGGATGGATTGGATCGAGGCCGTACCATTCATTAGGCACTGCAAAAACAGGGATTTCTCGTTGCTCCGCTAACTCATGCACGCCCAGACTGAGCCGTTCCGCACGGTGCAACATCTCTTCCCAATTGAGTCGGCATTGAGGAAATAGTATGGCACGAAAACACCGATAACGGAGCGCGCCGACCGTACGTAGCACTGGCACAGGCAAGTCGCTCATTACGACGCGCGCATCCAGCGCTAACAGGCGATCAAGACAACCTTCAACCCATTGCAAAACTGTCTCGACGGGCACTTCGTAAGCCAAATCGTTACCAATATCTGTAACAAGTGCTGTGATTGGCACGCTTTTTTCGTGCTCGAGTGCGCGCCAGATTCCACAGGAAAAAATTCCTGAATTTTTTTTTCCAAAACAACTCGCTTCTTGGCCATAAGAACGTCCATGACCTTTCGCTATGTAGAACGCCATTGGCGCATCAAAGACATGTTGCGACATCGAAATGGCAATGGGGAACGCGCGCGACAAGTTGCTCGCACCCAACATCACAACCTTGTGACGCGGGTGAGACGTCTCATTGTGAGACCGCATATCTAGTTGCGAGTCGTCATTCACACCAGTTGATCGCAAGATGTTGTGTTTTTTTTGCTCAATGGCGACTAGGCAATTACCACATACTCGCGCGATAGGCTTCCAAGGTCTTGTAACTGCTATACGCGAGGTAACCGAACAGAATCACGATAAGCAAGTCACCCCAAGAAAGTCCCACGATCGCCATCGCGATGCCAGCGATCATCGAAATCTGGAGTGAGAGGATCACTCCCCGGCGGGGATCGCTCAATTGACAGACTTCGCGTGAGACCTGGCCACCATCAAGCGGATAGATTGGCAACAGATTGATCGCGCCCCACATGATGTTGATAAAAAAAAGATCCCGCAGCAATTCGTTCGTATGCGGCGACGCAAAGGAATCCCAGACGAGCCACAAACCAAAAACCCGCAAACCATCGGGTTTTGAGTCGAACGCAGGAAAGTTGCCTTCCGTGTACACTCCCACTGGTTTCCCGGCGAGAGCCATTATTAATGTGAGCGCTGCCGCAAACATAAACCCGGCAAACGGTCCCGCCAGAGAAATTAGAATTTGTGATCGCGGCGATCGATCGCAATCACCGCAGATCGCCAGCCCGCCCATGCCGTGCAACACGATTCTTGGCTCGCCGCCATAGTGACGTTGCAAGAACGCGTGCCCAAGCTCGTGAATTAGTATTGAAACGAATACCGCGACGATCCACGTCAGCACTTCTGCTGGTGGGGCAGATTCACCTCGAATTGCCATCACCAGGCTGACAACCCAGAAGAAGGGATGAATACGCACCGGGAAGCCGAACAGACGAAAATGCAGATCGCCTTGAGACGGAGCGGGCTCGGCGAGAATCACTGTGTTGCTCCTGAAGTCTGTCTGCCGCTACGCGGCTGCGCCGCGCCGTTCAATTCGGTCACGGCTGAGAACGTTGTTGCTAATGTACTCCGCCGCCCGCTGCGATGCGCCCCCCTGGGCAACCTGTGACTTAAGCCGTGACAATTTCGACTCAACCTCCTCGTAAAGCGTTTCGTCCGTGAGCCAACGGACGATGTGGTCGGCCAAGTCCTGCGTCCGATCATCATACGTCAGGTATTCGGGCATCAGCACATGCTGGTCGCGGGGATCCGCAGGGTCGTAAATGCCTGCGGACCGATCTGCGAAGGGATCCTCGGCAGTGAGCAGATTGACCAACGTGATGTATCGAATCTTGCGGAAGACCCATTGCACGGCGTAACCCACTCTGGAGATCTGATACAGGATTGCTGAGGGCTTCGTGTGGTAGAGCAATTCCAACGACACCGAGCCAGAACAGGCGAGGCAACACCGAGAGGCGTGGATCAATTCTGGGGTACGACCAACATGCACTTCGACCTGTAGGCCGCTCTCGGCGACGAGTTGACGAACCACTTCGAGTTGCGACGGCTTGAATACTGCGATGGCAAACTTTGTGTTTGGTACTTGTGATTCAATCTTGCTGGCCGATTGCAAGAACGGAGCCAGATTGTTTTTCACTTCCTGCGTTCTTGAACCAGGCAGGATCGTCACCAGCGGGCGCTGGGGATCGAAAAGCTGCTCGACGAAGCCGTCGTCCAGGTGTCGGGAGTTCAGTTCGTCGAAGTAAGGATGACCGACGAACGTGGCGTGGCAGCCACGATCGCGAAACCATTTTTCCTCAAACGGCAACTTGCACAGCACATGATCGACAAACCTTCGCATCTTGCTCACCCGCCAGCTCGCCCAGGCCCATAGTTGCGGCGTTCCGTAGTACAACACCGGAATGCCTTGCGCTTTCGCCTTGCGAGCAATCCACCAGTTAAATCCTGGGTAGTCAATCAGCACGACGAGATCAGGGCGTTCGCGTCGAAAGTACTCGTCGGCGCGCGAGAGCAACCTCAGAAACTTGCTAATGTTCCAAACGACCTGAGCGACCCACATCACGGCCAACTGCGTGAGGTCCTCGTGCAAGTGGCAGCCGGCAGCTGCCATGCGTGGTCCGCCATAGCCAACGAACTCGCAGTCTGGTTCGCGATTCTTGAGCGCTTCGATCAGGTTCGCGCCGTGCAAGTCGCCGCTGGGCTCGCCCACAGAAAAGAATATTCGCATCGTCACGCCTCGGTTCACACACTTACCTTACAGACCACTAAAGCGAGGCGAAGTATGGCAAAATGGTGAAACGGGGTGAAGTTCAATTCCAACCGCTATTCACCGAGCAAGAGCTCCAAGTAGCTGCGTCGTTCCGTGCCAGCTAGTTCCAGCTGCTCCGCAACAGCGTTGATGCGCTGCTTGGCAGGTTCGATTTCGTCGTCGTGTTCCACCACGATCTCCAACTCCACATAATCGCCGACGTCTTTCACTTGGTCCAGGGAGACTTCGATCTCCTGGTCACTGGTGGGCAAGCTGTAGATCTGTCGAATCTTGGCGACTTCAGCAACCGTTTTGAAGCTGAGCGACTGTAGCAGCTCGTCGAAGCCCTCGGCGGACGAGGCTCCCGATGCGAGCGGGAGTTCGATCTCGCGGCGCGTCTTGGTGGTCGCGTCGAGCTTGGGCCCCTTGTAAGTGACAAAGTTCGATTCGCCCACCCGACGAATCCGCAATGCCTCGTCCGTGGCGGCAAAATCGCGATTCGGATGCGCGTAGTAAGTGTCCACCTGATGCACGATGTGCTTGGACTTGGCGCCCTGGGCCGTCAACTTCGTCAGCAGAGCGTCGGTATCGGCAATGCGGAATTTCTGTTCGACTTCGATCGACATCAGTGGCTCGTCGGTTAGCAGGACCGCACGCGGGGGCTCGGTCGGCGTCAGTTAATCCCTGAGATACTCAGATTTGTCAAAAAAGTGGTCGGGTGGGAGGCGTTGCTCCACTGCGGCAGCGTCCAATGCGTAGAGCGGGCTAATCTCGACATCCACACGGTCGGCGATGCTCGCTCCGGCGGCGGTCAACCAGCGGTGATGCTGCGCGAGCAACATCCGTTGGACGTACTCGGGAGTGTCTTTCGGCGCGCCGGGGGCATTCTTAAGCGGCGCGAAACACTCAGCTTCGGCGTATTCGACAACAATCGGCCGCTGGGCAGCGGGCAGCAGATCGAAAATGAACTTCTCGAACTTCAGCGCGTTGGGCTCAGTCGGCGTGACATGCGTCCCGTCAGCACCAATGTGAGGTACGTTCTTACGAGCGATGTGAAATGGCAGCGTTTCCTTGATCTCAACGGCGCGCTCCAGCAACGCACGTTCGAACACATGCACGGCGATGCTTCCGGCCCAGAACTTCAGTTCGCCATGCTCGTCGCGCTGCTGCGCGACGTCGTCGGGTAAATCGCTGTATTCGATGACGTGCAACCGTCCGTCGATCATGGCGAAATTGCCCAGCTTGTCCTGGGGCTCTTGCTTGGCAATCGTCAACGAAGCCAATTCAGAATTCGCCAGAATGTGGTATCCGATCAGCGCTGGATCACAAATCGGCACCAATGGATTGTCGACCTGCAAATAGAACAGTTGCTCGATCCCGCGTTGCCGCATTGCATCCAACGCCCCACTGTCCTCCAGCGCCGCAATCGTTCCACCATGTCCGTTGGGGCTCATGAACAACTGATGCTTGTCAGCCAGCAACAAATGTCCGGTCTCGATGTCTACGGCGGGCATGCAGCCTTGGCAGAAGACGGTGAGGTCGTGATCGGTCAGCCCAAAGTTGTCGTTATCCGCCAGGAATCGCACCGTGTCGGCGTGGGTGGCAGGACTGGTCATCACATACAGCGGCACATTCACGTCGAATTTTGCCGCAGTGGCGCGCACCTTCTCGATGTGGATTTGCAACAACGAAGCCTTCGAGATTGGTCCAATCGGATACAGGCTCTTCGGGAGTTCAAATCCCAGTCGACTCCCCTGCCCTCCGGCCGTGAGAATCACCCCCACCTTTCCGTCGCGCAGCGCTGCTTCCCCGCGCTGAATTGCCTGCACATCGGTGACGCCCAGGTCGCCACCGGTACCGGCGCGCCGCTCGGTCAGTCGAACTGCGGGGGGTGGTGTCGCGCGTCGCGACAGGTCCGCCCAGTCGGGCAGATCGACGTCGCCGCGGTACAACGAGGAAATCAAATCGAGGTCGAGGTTGGCGACCTGCTTTGCCAGATCGGTCCGTTGCTGGCTGTCGAGTTCGTCCCAAAACGCCAGTAAGTGGGTTTGCCCACGTGGCTCGAGTAGCTTTGTCAGCGACTCTCGGTCAATCATGTGCATAGTTCAGAAAATCCACTGCTGCACCCATGCGTAAGCGAGCAAACACAGCAGCGGGAAGCCGACAAAGATGATGCCGTAAGTAAAAATCGAGGTCCAAACGTGTCGAGGCCAGCGGGCCATTGGCGGAGGTACTCCGGTGAGGTATGAATGCGGATCTGCCTAAGTCATTATGAGATTCAGGACTTTGAGCGTCTAGAGAGCAGCGCCGGCTGCCCGCTGCTACCGCGTTCGCGGCAGAAATTCAGTCGGGCGCGCATGCTGCTGGCGACTCTAGTTTCCCGACTCTCGACTTACTATACTGGTGGACTTTACCACTTCTTAACGCAATGCGGAGAGACACCCGTGGCATCCGGAAAGTACCTATTCACCAGCGAAGCAGTCAGCATGGGCCACCCCGATAAGCTGGCGGACCAAATCTCCGATGGCGTGCTGGACGCCTTGTTTGCTCAAGATCCGATGAGTCGCGTCGCGTGCGAAACGATGGTCACCACGGGCGTGGTCGTGATCGCTGGCGAAATCTCGACCAAAGCGACCGTCGACATGCAGTCGATCGTCCGCGACGTGGTGCGGGAAGTTGGCTACACCGACTCGAGCATGGGCATCAGTGCCGACCACTGCGCGGTGATGGTCGCGATCGACGAGCAGAGCCCCGACATTGCGATGGGCGTGGACGACGACGCATCCAAGGGCAAAGACGTCGGCGCCGGCGACCAAGGCCTGATGTTTGGCTATGCATGCAACGACACAGAAGAACTGATGCCGCTGCCAATCGCGTTGTCGCACCGCATTCTCAATCGACTGACCGCCGCGCGTCAAAACGGCGAAGTCGATTGGCTACGTCCCGACAGCAAGAGCCAAGTGACTGTCGAGTTCGACGGGAACACGCCTGTGCGAATCGACACGGTGGTCGTCTCGACACAGCATGCCCCCGAAGTGAGCAACGAAGAAATCCGTGAGTTTGTGATCGAAAAAATCATCAAGCCGGAACTGCCTGCTGGATTGGCCGGCGGCGACATCACTTACCACATCAATCCGACCGGGCGATTCGTGGTTGGTGGACCGCATGGCGACTGTGGCTTAACAGGCCGAAAAATTATCGTCGATACCTACGGTGGCTGGGGACGACACGGCGGTGGTGCCTTCAGCGGCAAAGACCCCACCAAGGTCGATCGCAGCGCTGCCTACATGGCTCGCTACGTGGCCAAGAATATCGTCGCGGCTGGCTTGGCCGATCGCTGCGAAGTGCAGTTGGCCTACGCCATTGGCGTGTCGGAGCCCGTGAGCATCTACATCGACACTGAAGGCACCGGCAAAGTCGAAGACGCTGAAATCTGCGCAGCGGTGAAGGAGATCTTTCCGCTGAGCCCGGCCGGCATCATCGACCACCTGAAGCTTCGTCGGCCCATTTTCCGCCAGACCGCCGCTGGCGGCCATTTTGGCCGTAGCGAGGAAGATTTTTCCTGGGAAAAGACCGACATGGCCGTCAAGCTAGCCGAGGCCCTCGGACAAACCGTATAGGCTTAGCCGAGTGTCAACACGGCAGGGACCGCGGGCACTGCCTATGCCTGGTCGCTGTTTTTGCTAGTTTCTGCCGCACAGCTGCAAACCGCTTGAGTCAGTTGCACCCAGGGCAATGACGTAGTCTGAATTCGCTGCACCGCGTATGCTTCACTTAGGTCGCGGTGCGCCAGTCTGGGCGTGACGACCGGTCCGCATTCGATGGTGCGTTATGTCGCTGGGTCATTCGCTAAGATCAACACCGCTGAGCACCCAAGGTCGACGGATGCCTTGGCAATTTCGCGTCCGTCCGGTGCTGTTTGTCACTGTATCGGTGGTCGTATCTCTACTCGTGCTGGTCGGCCTGCTGGTATTCGTCCGCCGGATGCTCGGTCCGCTTAGCGGCGAGTTGCCACCCGCGATCATGCTGTTCGTTGCGCTTGCTAGCGCCGGTATGGCCGCGTTCGCGCGGATCGCCTGGCGTCGCAACTTTCCGCTGGGTTCTCCGGGCGACTTATCCTTAACCGATCAGGTCATCGGCTGGGCGTCGTCTCTGGGACTCGTGCTGCTGGCCGTCGGGTGTTGCTACCCTGGCTATCGCACGGCCGATTGGCTGATCTGGCTGCCGATCTTAATCGCTGATCAGTTTTGGCGGCAAACCTTCTTCGACGCGGGCGAACCCTGGACTGGTGAGGAAGTGATGGATGCGGAGGACCCTGTCACGCCCGCCTTAGAGCTGGTCGAATTACCGCAGGACGAAAACCTCGTTCAGCAGCTATACCGCTTGGCGGACGATGATGGGAAAGAGATCATTTACGGCACGGTACGCGCCGACTTCGTAACCGAGCAACGCACCACGGTGGTCCACATCGGGTTTTGCCCACCACTTAGCTACCTGCCGGAAATCGAGGCAGAAGCACTGCCGGGTAGCGTTGCGAAGATCAAGGTCGTGCAAGCGCTCGCCCACGGCACACGTCTGGAAGTCCGGCTGCCAGCGCCCGCGGAAGAAGATTTTTTCCTGTGGATCGACATGGCAGCCCGCCCCGTCGGCGCGGTCGCGAGCGCCGAGTCGGCGTGAATCGCATTACAGACTCACGTTGTGACGTAATGCAAGGAGCAGTATAATTCGCGCGATGTTGTGGAAAATGGGGACTTTGAGCTGGCCTTGCTGACGCGCTGGCACTCGGCGGGTCCGCCAGCAATGAATCGAGTCAGATGCGAATTGGCCTAGGCGAAGATACTCATCGGCTCACCGACGGCGGGCCGCTACGGCTGGGTGGGATCGACATCCCGCACGACAAGCACGCCGTCGGCCACAGCGATGCCGACGTGTTGCTTCATGCCGTGACCGATGCACTGCTGGGCGCGGCCGGATTGCCCGACATCGGGCAGTTGTTTCCCAACACCGACGAAGCAAACCGTGACCGCGACTCGGCTGAGATGCTGCAGTTGGCGCACCGAAACGTGAACCAAGTGGGACTGCAGATCGTCAATCTCGACTGCGTGGTCGCGGCCCAGCAGCCCAAACTGGCACCGCACAAGGAAGACATCCGACAACGTATTGCTGACATTCTTGCGATCGCTACCGACCAGATAAACGTCAAAGCCAAAACAGGCGAAGGCGTGGGCCCTGTCGGCGAACAGCAGGCAATCGAGGCGCGATGCGTTGCTCTATTGGAAAACACGAGTTGAGAACTAAAAGACCATGAGTACTTCGACCCTTACGCAAAGTGATATGGCTACGCTTTCCGAACCGCACCCGTCGTTGCAGATCTACAATACGCTAAGCAAAAAGAAGGAGCCTTTCCGCACCGTCGCGGCGGGCAAGGTCGGCATCTATCTGTGCGGACCGACGGTGTACGACAAAGCTCACATCGGGCATATGGTCGGGCCGGTGATCTTCGATTGCATCACGCGGTATCTCACCTACTGCGGCTACGACGTGAATTGGGTTGTCAACATTACCGACGTCGACGACAAGCTGATCAACAAGGCCAACGAGCGTGGCATCTCGATGCTCGAAGTCGCGGCCGAGAACATCCAGGACTACGAAGAAAACCTCGCTGCGCTGGGCGTCGATCAAATTAGTCACTTCCCACGCGCGACCGACTGCATGGACGAGATCATCGGCTTCGTCGCATCGCTGGTGGAACAAGGTTTTGCCTACGAGTCGGCGGGCGACGTCTACTTCGAAGTCGGCAAAGACAACCAGTACGGCAAGCTCAGCAATCGCAGCGTCGACTCGATGCAAGGCGAAGGCGGCGGCACTGCCGAACGCAAGCGCGGCCTGGCGGACTTCGCCCTCTGGAAGTCCGCCAAGCCCGAGGAACCTTCGTGGGGCAGCCCATGGGGTAAAGGTCGGCCCGGCTGGCACATCGAGTGCTCGGCAATGAGCAAGAAACTGCTGGGCGAAACCTTCGACATCCACGGCGGCGGACTCGACCTCGTCTTTCCACACCACGAGAACGAGATCGCCCAAAGCGAATGCTGCCACTCCGCTCCGATGGTCACTTACTGGGCCCACAACGGTCTGCTCCGCAGCGATCCCAGCGCAGGCAAGATCGGGGGCCGCGCCGAACGTGCCGATGATGGCGCGTCCGCTTCAGCAGACGGTGCCGGGGGCAAGATGAGCCGCAGCAAAGGCGCGGGCGGCCTAGCTGAGCTGATTGCCAAGCAGGGCGGCGAACGCATCCGTTTCTTCCTGCTCCGGACACACTACCGCAGCACTGTGCTGTTTAGCGAACCGGCGATCGAAGAAGCCGGCACCGGCCTGGACGGCTTTTATCGGCTCTTCAAGCGTTACACACGCGTGACCGGCAAGGATTTTTACGATCTGAAAGCCGCCACGACGCGCGAGGCAGGTGCAATCGACGCAGGGGACGACGACGCGCTCCAGGCCGCCGCCGCTTGCCGCGATAAGTTCCTCGCCGCGATGGACGACGACTTCAACACCGGCGGCGCGATCGGCGAGTTGTTTGAACTGGCGAAAATCACCAACAAGTTCTGCGACGACGCTGGCCTAGAGACCGACGGCAAAGACGGCAGCGATATTGCGAGATTCGAGCAACTGCTCACCACGCTCAAGGAACTGGCAAGCATCCTGGGGATCTTCACTCAGCCGCCAAAACAAGCGGGCGGCGCCGACGACGAGTTACTCGGCCAGGCGATGCAACTGGTCATCGACCTGCGGGCCGAAGCTCGCGCGAACAAGAACTTCGCCACGGCCGACGCCATTCGCGATGGCATCGGTCCGCTGGGGATTGTGCTGGAGGACCGCGCCGGCGGCACCGAGTGGACCGGCGGCGAGGACGACACACTCGATGGGCTCATGCAGCTGCTGATCGACCTACGCCAAACAGCGCGTGCCAACAAAGACTTCGCGACATCGGACACAATTCGCGATCGCCTCACCGAGATCGGCGTGACGCTTGAGGACCGCGCCGGCGGGACGGAATGGAGGAAGGATTGAATGCGACATTCGGACTGCGGAATCTGGATGGAATCGTCCGACCTCAATTCCGCACTCCGCTTTCCGCAATCCGCATTCGATGAGAATTCTCGGCATTGACCCCGGACTCAACACCACCGGTTACGGCGTGTTGGAGATCGTCGAGCATCAGCCTCGGCTCGTGGAAGCGGGGATCGTGCGTGGCAAGGCGCGAGGCGACGTCACCGCTCGTGTGAAAGAGATCTACGACGGTGTGTCGGACGTGATCAAGTCGCTAGCCCCTAACGTTCTTGCGCTCGAAAAACTCTACGCTCACTACGATCGACCCACCACCGCAATCTTGATGGGCCATGCCCGCGGCGTCATCTGCCTGGCCGCCGCCGAAGCAGACATTGCCGTCGCGGACTACGCTGCCACGCAGGTAAAAAAAACTCTCACCGGCAACGGCCGCGCCCCGAAGCCTCAAATGCAGCGTGCAATCCAGCTCGAACTGGGCCTCTCGACCGCCCCGGAGCCGGCCGACGTCGCCGATGCGCTGGCGATCGCATTCTGTCATTACTGTTCGAGTCGTGAGTCGCGTGTCGCGAGTCTCGAGTAGCCGACGGCGTGAGCTTCACGCGTTCTCCCCCCTTACCTATCAACCCTGCCCCCTCCCATGATCACCAAAATCACCGGCATCCCCGTCGACGCCGCGGGCGACGCGTTGACGCTCGCCGTCGGGGCGTTTGAGTACGAAGTGCTCATCCCCGAATTCGCACGCCACTTTGTTCAGGAAAAAATCGGCAAGGAAATCAGTCTGCATACGATTGAGTATCTGGAAGGCAATCCAATGCAGGGACGGATGACGCCGCGCCTGATTGGATTCTTGAGTTCGTTTGAACGCGAGTTCTTCGAGTTGTTCTGCCAGGTCGATGGTGTGGGCGTGAAGAAAGCGCTACGCGCGATGGTGCGGCCAGTGGACGAAGTCGCCGCGTTGATCGAAGACCAAGATGCCAAGGGGCTCAGCGGTCTGCCCGGCATTGGTCCCGCTACCGCCGAACGGATCGTGGCTAAGCTGCGCCGCAAGGTGCCCAAGTTCGCTCTGCTTGTGGGCCGCGAAGCACCCAGCAGCGCCGACGTGCCACGCGACGTGGTGAGCGAAGCGTTTGAGGTGCTGCGAGCCTTGGGGCACAGCGAGTCAGAGGCTCGCCGGTTGCTTGACGAGGCGATGTCCAAAAAGAAGAAATACAAAGACGTCGAAGCCCTACTGCACGCAATTTACGAGCAAAAACAACACTAGGTATGAAGGGCGGAGACGGAAGGTTGCCCTGTCTCCTACCGTCTTTCCGCCTTCCTCCCGCACCGTTCCGCCTACCTCCTTCGCTATGCTCCGCAGCTTTGAACGCCGACTTGTGTTCCCCGCGCCGCGCGCGAGTGAGGCGGATTGGGATCCGCCTGATCTGGAGTTCGAGGACGTTTACTTTGATGCTGCAGACGGCACGCGGCTGCACGGCTGGTACGTTCCACACCGCAACCCGCGCGCTGTCGTGCTCTACTGCCACGGCAATGGCGAAGACGTGCCCCGGCTAGCACCACGACTAAAAACACTCAACGAGTTCATCGGGGTCAGCGTCTTCGCCTGGGACTATCGGAGTTACGGTCGCAGTGAAGGCACTCCCCACGAGGACAACCTCATCCGCGACGCCCACGCCGCGCACGACTGGCTCTACCGACGGGCGGGCGTGGGCTCGGAAGATATCGTGCTGATGGGTCGGTCGCTCGGAGGTGCCGTGACGGTCGCGCTAGCCACCGAGCGTCATTCGCGTGGGTTGGTGTTGGATCGCACGTTTTCGACGCTCGTGGAAGCCGCGGCCCACAATGTTCCGTGGCTGCCGGTCTCGTGGATCATGCGGAATCGGTTTGCTTCGATCCAGCGCATCCGCAAATACCACGGACCACTGTTTCAGTCGCACGGGACTGCCGACCAGATCGTCCCCTTCCACCAAGGCCAAGCACTATTCGAAGCCGCTCCCAGCAAAGAAAAGCGGTTTCTCGAAGTGCCCGACCTGAATCACAACGGTCCGCTGCCCGAATACTGCTACGAGGAACTGATCGAGTTTCTAGATCGCCTCACGCCGATGCGTCCGACTGATCAGAACCATGACTGATCCAGCACCAGATCCTCCGCGCTGGCAACAACACCTGTGGCGTTGGGCGCGCAAGCTTGCGATCGGTTATCTACTGATCTGCTTGTTGATGATGTTTCTCGAAAACAGCCTGGTCTACGTGCCACCAAATCCACATCGCACCGGTGCGTGGGACTTTGAGCAGCCCGACCGGCGCGACGTGTCGTTTGTGGCCGACGATGGCACGCGGCTCCATGGCTGGTACTATCCGCATGAGCAGCCGCAGCACGCAATTGTGTATTTC
>JANQQA010000340.1 GCA_028285205.1 Bythopirellula sp.
CACAGTGCTGACGCGAATGGGCAGTCAACCGCAGCGCGGCTTTGGTGGGCGGATCCTATTCTTCGATTCCGAGTCAGACGATCCGATTCGCGTTGATGGGCAACTGGTCGTCTATGCCTACGACGAACAGGGCCGCGAGCCCCATGAAACGCATCCAACGCGTCGGTACGTGTTTCCGGCCGACCAGTTCGCGCGCCATGAGAGTGAATGCCAACTCGGGCCGTCCTACAGCGTGTGGCTACCTTGGGACGAAGCCGGTGGCGAGCGAAAGAACATTAGCCTGATTGCCCGCTTCGAGCCCCGCGGGGGTGCGCTGATCGTCGGAGATCAGACGCGTCACATGTTGCCGGGCAAGCAGTCGTTGGTCAACGACGAGCCGGCCACACCCGCACCGCCCGTCAGTGAGATTCAGTTGACCGAGTACACCGAGACATCTCGGCTCAGTCCACCACCTACAGCGAAGCGCAAGGTGACTTCGATCGCTCTCTCACGAGAAACATGGAAGCAACGGCTAGCTGCTGCACGAAGCCAGCCAGCGCCCAAATCCGAAGCTGACACCGCTACTCCGTCGCAGGAATCACCGCTTCAGCACTCGCCTGAGTAGTTAGTCGGTTCTCGACGTTGTAGATTCCCGGCGTGAGTGAGACCATCTTGGCAGCCAACTTGCTTTCGTAGTCACCCGCCACATTGCCTTCGAGGATCGCCGTCGTGCCTTCGACCGAAACCCGCGTCGCCGCGATTCCGTCGGGCATCGCGCGGCCGAGGTTTTCAAGGACGCGGTTGGCTAGCACCGGTGCAGGAGTCGGACGGACGCGAAACAGTGGCCGCACCTTCACGCGTACCGGTGAGCTTCGGCTGTTTTGTTCTCGCTGCCGCCGGGATTCGCGCATTTCGTTGAGGCTCTCGATGGCGAAATCGAACATCGCCCGGCGCTGCTGACGCTGATTACCAAACTGGTTGCGAACCTGGTCAGCGTCACTACCCACAAAGCCGTCCTGGCCGCCGACCTGTTGGTTAACACCAGTCTGACCACCGAACCGCTGGCCGCCGACTCCTGTTTGAGCGCCAATCCCTGTCTGCCCAAACGCTGACTGTCCGATCGACGACTGGCCGATGCCGGTGGTGCCTTGCCCAATAGTTCCAAAACCGCCCTGCAGACCCTGCTGAGAAAGACCGGTGCTGCGACCCTGCTGCGCCTGCGCATGATGCGTTTCTAGCAACACCAAGACCGCTGCTAGGGTGCCCGCTGCCAGGGTAACTGATCGAGCAACATGCATGGACATGGGAGAACTCCTGCGTCGTCGGGTAGGCCAGAATACCTTCAGCCCAATTATAGCCCATCATCTTGGGATCGCGAACTGATTTCTTCCATCAGCTGAACCAAGCCTTCGAAAGTTGCGTCACTAGCAATAAGGCCCCTTGCGAGGATGCCAGCAGCGCGCTAGAACGCGGACTGCGCGATTTCATCCAACCGTTTCAAGAATTCCAGCGAGAGGATCGACGAGATGGCGGACTTTAAGGTCACTGAGCTAGACGAGGACCTCGACTTCGACAGCCTGGCATATTGGGACGTGGTCATCATCGGGGCCGGACCCGCTGGCCTTGCCGCCAGCCTCACCACAGCGCATCGTGGTCTGACGACGCTAGTGATCGAAGCCAAAGACAAGCCTGGCGGGCAGCCTCAGTTCTTGTACGCCGACAAAAAGATCGTCGATATTCCTGGCTTCCCCGACGGCATCAGCGGTGAGCAGCTGTCGGAACGCACCTATCGTCAGGCGGTCGACGCGTTGGTGCAGTTTCGCTTTAACGACGAATTGGTCGCGATCGAAGATACCGATCAGCAGGAGAAGGGCGAGCAGCTCAAACGCGTCGTCACCAGAGACGGTGAATACCTTTGCCGCAAAGTTCTCATCGCCTGCGGTCTATTGCACTTCCCGCGCAAGCTGCCCGTGCTGGACGCGCTCGAGTCGAAGAGCGTGTTCTACAAAGTGCCCAAGATCGGCGACTACGACGGGCAGCAAGTCGTCGTGGTCGGTGGCGGCGACTCAGCGCTCGATGCGGCCGTGATGGCGCTGGAGCGGAGTGCCAAGGTAGACGTCGTCGTGCGCGAGGATGTGCCAGTTGGCAAGGCCGATAGCGTTGATCGAGTCCGACAATCGGGCGGTACGATTCATCTTTCCACGGAAGTGGCCAGCGCGGAGTATCAGGGCGGTGCGATCGCGCTGACGCTCACCGACGGCACGCAGCTGACCGCCGATTACGTCGTTGTGCAGATTGGCTTTCTCTCCGCGAAAGAGACATTCCTGCGACTCGACGTGCGCCTCAACGACGACGGCAGCATCGCCGTCGATCCGTACTTCGAGACCAGCCGCCGAGGCATCTTCGCCATCGGCGACGTCCACGGCGACATCAAACTCATCACCGTCGCATGGGCTGAAGGCATACAAGCGGCGATCTACGCGTTCAAAGAGATTACCAGTCCGTACTGGCTCAACGAAAAGCGGCTTCGCGATCAGAAGCTCACCATGATCGGCGAGAAAATCACCCAAGCGGCGCGTGTGAAAGCTTCATCCTGACCGAATCGCGTTTAGGCCAGAACGGCTTCTCCGTCGGCGCGCCTGCAGGGACCGCTGTCGATGCGGTTTCCCTCTGCTTATCTTGACTTCGCAAGAAATACGTTTTAAGATAAGGGAAACTTCGGCACTTTGCCGGGGTTTCTACTCTTAAGCCTGTTATCGGGGGATGCGGGCTTTCCGGCCTGATTCTGCGAATCTGATGCCGGAAGAAACCTCAGCAGCGGTCAGCAAGCTGAGGACGAGTCGCTAGGTCTGCGGACTTGGCCTAGCTGGGCCATTGGCTCAGCAACACAGGCTGGGAGCGGCTATTACTGTTGCGGCTGTAACCTTCCAATTCGCGTTCGCGTAGTGTTTGGTGACGCCGAAACAGGGTCAGTCAGGGGCGATTGACTTCATTGCAGGATTGGCACATCGAATAGCAGAAGACAGTTTCAGTGCCAGGCACGTGTTGCTGCGCGCTGAACAGTCCGCTTGGAACACCCTCTTCTTTTTCCAATCGTACTTCTTGCGCTAGCGATGCGCTCTTGCGAAAAAAAGTCTCAACGACTTTTTGCGCTCCCCGTGCGCGCTGAGTCAATCGTTTCCGCGGCGCCAGTGTTTTGGGTCAGCGTTGGATCTGGGGCTGGGGGCTCAATTTTTTGAGCGGAGAATTAGAAAGATGTTAAGAAAAACGCGTAAGAAACTGCGCCAACAACTGAAAAACAAGACGTCCGGGGACACCCGTAGTCGCCGCATAGGAAGATTTGAATCTTTGGAAAGCAAGGTCCTGCTCGCTGCGGACACGGCGCTGACAACGCCGCTGCCGGTGGACGAGATCGAACTCGACAATCCGCCCACGGCGGTCGTGATTGCCGAAGGTACCGACGAGGCCGATCGCATCAGCGCCTTCGTCGACGACGACAACATGCTGCACGTCAACGTCAACGGCGACGTGCGCACATTCAATGCGGACGACATCGATGGCATCTACGTCCTTGCCAAAGACGGCAACGACCTGGTGCGTATCGACGCGAGCGTGTCGCAGTGGACCCGCATCCTTGGTGGCGCCGGCAACGACGGCATCCAAGGCGGTTCCGGCAACGATCACATCACTGGCGGACTCGGAAGAGATCGCATTCGTGGCGGTGCCGGTAACGACCTGCTGGAAGGCGGCGCCGACAACGACACGATTGCTGGTGGCTTGGGCCATGATGCGATCGTCGGCGGCGCTGGTGACGACAACCTCAGCGGAGGTCTAGGTGCCGACGCGATCGCAGGTGGCAGTGGCAACGACAACGTTGCCGGTGGCGCCGGCAACGACTGGCTGTTCGGCGACGGCACCAACGGCGTGCCCGACGATTACGCCGGACTGGTCGACTACGCCCGTCGGTACGGCAACACCAACCGAGGAAACGACAAAGTCTCCGGTGGTGCCGGCAACGACATCATCCTGTCCGGCAACGGCAACGACATCGTCCATGGTGGCGCCGACAACGACATCATCTTGGCCGGACATGGCGACGATGGGGTGCGTGGTGGCGCCGGTCGCGACGCGATTCTCGGTGGCCTTGGCAACGACAAGCTCGACGGCGGCGCTGGGAACGATCTGATTATCGGCGATCCGACCGAGGAGCCGCAGACCACGCCGGGTGATCCGGGCGAGGAGCCGGCGGTCGAAGGTGTCATCGACAGCGAGGAAG
>JANQQA010000352.1 GCA_028285205.1 Bythopirellula sp.
GCCCACTGATCTCGAGAGAAACGTCGACGAATCATAACTGCTCCAAGAAAACCCAGAGCATAAAGCACTCGTCAACACGTACTTGGTCGAGCGCTTACGACACCTCCAGAAGTTTGAAAGTGCCGACGCGGACAGAGCACTTTGATCGCAAATTTTTGGTTAGCAGAATCATGTGCCAGCCCAACCCAACCAAATCCTCCCTTTCCCAGCTCGCCGCTAAAACGATAACCACGGCATCCATCAACTGGATCATTGGTTTTGGGCTGGGATACATCTTCCCAAGAACGTAATCGCGAGCACAATTCACATGGGGCAACTTCTTCGAATATTCGACTGGTGATTTCCCGATACTCAGGATACGTCTCGATAAGCCTAGATTTCTGTGGGCGTCCTTCGCTGGACAAGAACTCTAGTTGTTCTTTTAGTAGCTCTTCGTATACCTTGGGTTTTTCTGCATCGGAAAACTCCATGAGCACAGCATTGATCGTTGGCTCCAAGCCATCTCTCATCTCCTTACAGAACTTGGTACACGCTCGATCAATGCGGATTAACAAGTCATGTGAAGCAACTTCAGACAATTCCATAACAACTTACAAAGTAGCACATGCCCCCTCTTCGCCAATGCGAGGCGCGATCTCGACTCAGCATGCTTCAGACTATTTTGACAAGGCTCAACAGGTTTGGATTGCCCGCAAATGCCACCTGCTAACGCAGATACATTTGCAAGCTGTCGTTTACTGAGCCTGCCTTCAGTGAGGTTGTGCAGCTTTTAAGTGGCTAAATAGCAAGCATTTAGAACGCTCGTGTCGCTGTTTCCCGAGAGTTATTAGTTGCCAGCATTGGTGTCGAGATTTGTTCAAGTACATACATCGGAGTTGATACCCAGTGGCAAATTCTTAACTCTTTGAAAAAACAACTACTTAAAAGCTGCACAACCTCCAGTTGGAAGGGTGTCTCGACCATGGACACCTGACCCGCGAGTCAGGCTGTACCTATAAGCTCGTTCTACTTCTTCAAAGACGTGAATTGTGCCTCGTCCAAACCTTTACCTTGCGTCAGGTGCGATCCTGTCCCTGCGCTGCTTGCGAGACACCGCCATAATGAAAAACCGCGTTTTACAGTGGTTTCATGGCGCTGTAGCAGTTGTTTTGCTAGAACCCTGGATGCTGTCAGCGACCTATTTGTCCTTAGGTCTTGGAAAACCGCACATCGGCCGGATCGCAACGTTGCGTCCCCTTATTGAACGTATGGTTGTCACTCTCCTCGAGAAATTAGGGAGGTACTGTTGAAAGTTGTGTTCTTGAATGAATGAAAAAGGTGGCGCGTCCTGCTGTCTTATTGCACTACTTCAGCAGCCCGACGAGGGCACAAGGACACGCCATGAGCTAAGACAGACCGACGCTCGACGCCAGTGGACACCGTTGATACAGATGTGCTTGCTTTTCGGCAACAGTTCGACGAGCGGAGCCCGTTAGACCAGATCGTTCAGGAAGGGGCTCGGAAGATGCTCCAGGAAGCGATTGACGCTGAGGTGCATGCGTTTATCGATTAACACCGGGATCGGCGAGATGAGCAGGGACGCAGGCTCGTCATCAAGAACGGCAGTCTGCCTGCCCGGGAGATCCTCACCGGAGCTGGTGCGGTCGAAGTCGAGCAAGGAACGAATTCGCGACAACTCTCCCGATCCCAACGATCGTGTGCGTTTCACACCTAGCGTCCTTCCGGCCTACCTTCGGCGGACCAACGCGATCGAGGAACTGATTCCCTGGCTCTATCTCAAGGGAATTTCCACGAATGACTTTGGTGAAGCCTTGCAGGCTCTAGTGGGCGAACAAGCCAAGGGCTTGAGCCCTAATGTGATCGTGCAGCTCAAGGAGCAGTGGGCCGACGGGATTTACGCCAAAGTTCGCTTGGAAGACGACGCCAATCAGAAGCAATGCATGCTCGTGTTGATGGGTGCGACAGCCGATGGAAAGAAGGAACTGATCGCAGTGCTCGATGGCTACCGCGAGAGCAAGCAGAGCTGGCGTGAACTGCTGTTGGACTTGAAGAACCGTGGTCTGAAGATCGATCCGAAGCTGGCTGTAGGAGATGGAGCCCTTGGCTTCTGGGCGGCGGCTCGCGAGGTGTTCCCACAAACGCGCGAGCAGCGTTGCTGGGTCCACAAGACAGCTAGCCCTTTGGCTCGGTGCTTGCGGTACTTCGGGGCTGCTTGAGTAAGACGTGGCATGGGGCGTGCTTTCCCCAAAACGGTAGGCTACCGTTTTGGCTATCGGGAAAACGCCGCACTGCTCACCTTGAGCAGGTATCTTAAGTGCAGATTCGGCAAAGAGTTAGAAAAAGTCGGGGTGATAGGATTCGAACCTACGACCCTCTGCTCCCAAAGCAGATGCGCTAGCCAGGCTGCGCTACACCCCGAACGGTGAAAAGAATATCCGAAGACTGAAAAGTCCGCAATGCGACTCGATTGCCGACTCCCTGCAGCCCCAAATTGCCGAGCTGGCCATGTCTGTGGCGACGACGCGGATCGGGTCCGCGGCGTGTGCCAAGGCGCCGGCCGGTAAGTCAATCGAAGCTAATCAGGATAGAATCAAACGGCCCCCTCAGGCCACTTTGGCAGTAAGACGCCAGCGGCCGGCCAAGGGTTCGCTGGAGAACGAGACATCTTCTGGGAGACTGACGTTTGGCAGAAATCGGCAACAGTGTGGCCGTGTTGGGCACCGGCGCTTTGGGCGGATTCTACGGCGGTCTGCTGGCGCAAGCCAAATACGACGTTCATTTCCTGGTGCGCTCGGACTACGAGCAACTGCGTGAGCAAGGGCTTCGCGTCGATTCGCCACTGGGAGATTTTCACGTACAGCGGCCTCACGTTTACCGCCAAGCCGCAGACATGCCGGCGGTCGATCTGGTCATGGTCTGCTGGAAGACCACTTCCAATGCCGCTCTGGCGGCAGCGCTCGAGCCGTTGATGAAGGCAAATACGACGGTGCTGGTTTTGCAAAACGGCTGGGACGTGGAGCGAACGGCAGTCGACGCGGTCGGCGGCCAGCACGTGGTGGGCGGTTGCTGTTTCTTGTGTTCCAATCGTATTGGTCCGGGGCATATCCATCATCTGGACTACGGCGCCATCGCTTGCGGCGAGTATCAGACGGGCGATGGGTTAACGCCTCGCCTCCAAGCTCTACAAGCGATGTTTCAGCGAGCGAACATTGACTTGCGACCGTCCGCGGATCTGCGTCTAGTGCGTTGGAAAAAGCTGGTGTGGAACATACCGTTCAACGGCTTGTCTGTCCTATTGTCATCGGACACGCGACAGTTGCTGGAAGATTCCAGCGCGGCCGCCCTGGCTCATGAACTGATGGAAGAAGTGCGTGAGATTGCGGCCGCCAATAGCACGGAAATCGACGAGGGACACATCGAGAAGATGTTGGCCGACACTCGCAAAATGGTGCCCTATGACAGCAGTATGCTCGTCGATTTTCGTGCCGGCCGCCCGATGGAAGTAGAGTCAATCTTTGGCAACCCGCTACGTGCCGGACTGGCGGCCGGATACCATGCACGCAAGATCGAGATGCTGTACCAGGCGCTGAGCTACCTCGACAGAGAACACTCCGGTTCGTCGATGTAGCGTCTTTCATACCGCGACCTATTCACCCCGGAAGATGCAAGGTTCTACGTTGGTGTAGCCCAGGAGAGCAGTCCTATCGAAGGATCTCGTGGGCGGCCGAAGCCTGGACTCCAGCCAACGAGCGGAGAACTGAGCTTTGACTCGGCTCGCGAGAGTCGCACTACTTGCGCTTCTTGCGTTTCTTAAATTCAGATTTGCTGGGACGCCCACGATGTTCGGCATAAGGACGAATGCGCAGCTGTTTGCCCGACACCCAAGTGCGCTGCAGTGTGGCCAAAGTGGCCGCAGACAACCGGGATGGCAAATCGATCGTTGAATAGCCGTCTCGGATGTTGATTGGGCCAATGTCGCTACCCGAAATCTTGGCCTCGTTAGCCACTGCGCCGACGATGTTACTGGGTCGCACACCGTCATCGTGCCCGACGCCGATCCAATAACGCTGCATGCCACGCGAGGGAGGCCCCAGCGGTTTGCGGGGGCGTCGCCCTGCACTCTCATACCGCCCAGCATCACGATCTCGCCGTCCACCCGGCTTCATATCCGACGCCCGCGAACGCTTTTTCTTCGGCGCATCTTTGACCAGCAGCGGTCGTCCGCCTTGCGCCAAATGTGCTAGCGCGGCAGCAATCTGTTCCAGCGACTGTCCTGTTTCCTGAGCATGCTGATGAATGATCTTCTGAAACAAGGCGGCGTTTTCGTTGTCCAGCGATGCCGTAATCCCTTCGCGAAAGCGGTCGATTCTGGCAGCATTGATTTCCTCGCAAGTCGGAGGGTCGATGACGCGGATCGTCTGCTTGGTGACCTTCTCGATCAACCGCAACTTGCCGCGTTGCCGATGCGTCAGGAAGATCACGGCGACTCCTTGTCGTCCTGCCCGGCCCGTGCGTCCGATCCGATGCACATAAGACTCGCTATCGTGCGGCAGGTCAAAGTTAAAAACATGGCTGATACGCTGCACGTCCAGACCGCGAGCTGCCACATCCGTGGCCACCAAGATATCCAATTGTCCGGACTTCAGTTGATCGACCGTGCGCTGCCGACGAGCCTGGGGTAGATCTCCGTTTAAGGCAGACGCTCGCAAACCCAACCTCACCAAGTGGTCGGCCACCCGCAGCGTGGAATCCTTGGTCTTCGTAAAGACAATGACACCATCGGTCTGTTCCAACTCAATCAACCGCGCCAAGAGCTCGAGTTTGTCGCGTTCATCGACAAAGATACACCGTTGTTCGATCGAATCCGCTGTTAGTGTTTTGCGGCGAATCGTGATTGATTGGGGATCGCGCAGATACTGGTCGGCGATCTTGCGTATGGGGGCCGGTAGCGTGGCGGAAAAAAGTGCAATCTGCTTCTCTTGAGGCGTCTGTCCCAGCACAAACTCGACGTCCTCGATGAATCCCATGTTGAGCATCTCGTCGGCTTCATCGAGCACCAAACATTGAATAGCGTCTAAGCGGAGCGTACCACGACGAACATGGTCGATAACTCTTCCGGGCGTGCCCACCACAATGTCGACGCCTCGTTTGAGCAAACGCAGTTGAGGCTCGTAGTCGGCACCACCGTAAATGGCAGCCACGCGCAGCTTGGGAATGCAAGCTCCATACACTTCGAATGACTTGGCCACTTGCGTTGCCAATTCACGCGTTGGCGCCAACACCAGCACGCGTGGCTTGGAACCCTTCAGTTGCAGATTGGACAGGATGGGCAGCGCAAACGCTGCCGTCTTGCCTGTGCCGGTTTGGCTTTGCGCCAGTATGTCTTGGCCCGCCAACATGTGCGGTATGATCTCAGCTTGGACAGGCGTCGGTGTTAAGTAACCGGTCATTTGCACGGCCAGTTGCACTTCGTGGCTGAGCGGCAAATCGCGAAATAGCGGCTGACCGGCGTCCTCGGATTGGAGGCTAGACGGCTCGGCAGGCGAACTAGTAGGTACTTCGATGGTGGTCGACATTAGGCAATCTATTGCTAGTGGATTGTTACTTTTGGTATCGCTTGATTTTCGACGAAATGTACAACTAGCATCGCTGAAGACGCCTGCCGTGATTCCGTGCGCGCGACTGCACTAGATGCACAGTCACCCGAAAAACACGGTGGGAACAGCACGCCACGACGTGGCCGCTGACTTGCACATTGTCACATCTGGATTTCGCTGGTAACCGCACCGTCACCCTGGGGCAAACTTCGGTGCCGCCATTGATGGATCGACTCAGACGTGTCGAGGGGGTTGGTGATGCCAAACGCAGGACATGAGGAGGGACGTCAATCGATGGCATCAACCAAACGAACCGCCGATCAACAGAATCGGTGTCGTTATCCAGGTCGTGGCTCGGCGGCGTAAATCGTATCCCGACGGGATACCAAGGTTGCCAAGAGCCCATTCAGAAACTTGCGATTCGAGAGCTTGGGCCGTTTCGCAAACACGCTGGTCGTGCTTGCCATGCGAATCGCAGTGCGGGAAAGATTCAACCGCTAGGCCTGGGCTCAGAGTTTCGCGTTGCTCGCTGAAGACTCGAAGTTACCCTAGTCCCGATCATTGCGATAGGCTAAAACCACAAAATCGAGCGTTAGACACGCCTATCCCGGCCGGCTCGATGGCTCGTACGATTGGCTCGTTGCAGCATATTTAGGGATCGATGTCCGGTCTGACCAGCGGACGGCAATGGACTATTGGGGCGAGAACTTACCTTCAAACATGCTAACGAGGAGTTCGTTTACCATGGCAACTACGGGCATCAGAGACAACGCAGGGCTGCGGTCTAGCACCTGGACGGATAGTTGGAAGAGTTACTCGGCGATTTTGTTTTCGCTGTTACTGGGCATGGTTGTCGTTGCCAGCTTGCAGTAAACCAACATTTGTCGTCTTGCTCCGTGCCGCTAGCCCGGTGTGCATTCCGCACTCTTCCACCAATACTGAGCTGCCGCACGAAAGTGTTTCGATGACGGTCACGAGCAGTGGACGAGCCCGCTGTCGTTCTTCAGCCCGCTCGGGAGGCCTTCTTCAATCAGGTGGGAGTTTCCATCGCCGCATTTTCCAACAGCTTGGAAATCAATGGCAATAGCTGCTTCTTGCGGCTGACCACGGCATCCAACTTGTACAGCTGACGTTCCACAGTGGGATAGTTAATCGCCTCCCAAAACTCGGTTTCGTGGGAGAGTAGCAACAAGCTTCCGTTGCTAATGATGTCGGTAACGAGCAAAGCCGAGAATTCCAACTGACGCTCTTTTGTCAAATCGATCAGCGCTTGTAGCAATTCATTTCTGCGCTCCCAGAAAAGCTCAAAGCCAATTTCTTCGATTTGAGAGATCGAGAATCGGTGCCCTCGATCCTCAAACTCCTTGCAGTCTTCTCGAACGACCTTCTCTGCTTTGTGTGTCCGCAGCGACGAGCCAACTTCGAAGAATTCGCGAACAAACTGATCCATGTCCACCTCACAGCGCGCAGCGAGCCACTCCAGCGTCTGCCGATCCACATCTGTGGTCGTGGGTGAGCGTAAATGCAAGGTATCGGAGATAATGCCTGCCGCCATACACAGGGCGATTCCGGGAGTTGGCTCGATGCCGGCTGCCCGAAACTGCTTGGCAACTAGGGTACACGTCGACCCCACCGGTTCATTGATAAAGCGGATGGGCTGATCGGATTTCAAACTGCCGCCCAACCGGTGGTGATCCAGCACTTCCACGACATCGGATTCATCGGCACCTAGCACGGCTTGGCCAATTTCGTTGTGGTCCACCAACACCAGCTGAGTTTTCGGAGGGTTGATCAAATCGGACTTGGACAGCACGCCGAACAATCCGCCTTGATCATCCAACACCGGAAACAACTTTTGTTGAGATCGTTCCAGTTCTTTGCGCGCGTCAGCGATCGGCAATTTGGTGGACAGCGTCTGGCATTCACGCTGGATCGCCGGGTCGATCATCCGCGCCGATTTGATCCGCATGGTGGTTGTCGCCGTATCAAATTCGCTGCTGATCACGGTGACATCATTCAATTTGGCCAATTGCATCAACCCCGGCGAAAGGCGGTAGCCACCGGTCACGACCAACACGCGTACACAGTGCTCCAAGGCGGGTAGTTGGATGGTAGGTCGATTGCCGCTGACGACCAGCAATTGCGATGAGGGAAATTTGTGCAGACGTTTGGTAAAGCCTTCGGCGCTCATCGCGCCCACCATGACGATCAACTCATCGCGGTCATCCGGATTCACTTCATGCTGGAGTTCTCCGTTGACGGCCCCGCAGATCTTACTGATCGAACTGGTAACTCGCCGCGCCCTTCCGGGGTCTTCGTCTCCTTCAAAAATGATCTTCAGCAGATCGATCAACGTCAGGAGCCCCACGAAACGTTCTTGGCGATCCAAGACTGGCATAGCACCGATGTAGTGCTGCTCCATCCGTTGATAAACTTCGTGAAAGACTTCGTCTTCGTAGGCCACAATAGGATTGCGCCGGCAAACGTCGGAGACTTCTGGCCGCACATCCATGACGATGCGTGGCGGCGCCAAACCAGCTTGCCGGAGAGCGTACTCGGTGCGTTGATTGGGCGCGCCGCAGCAGGCAGCGATCGCGTCGGGACGAGTGGTGCGTTGCAACAAATCTGCGTAGGCTAAAGCCGCACAGATCGCATCGGTGTCGGGATTGCGATGCCCGAAGACGTAGACGGTCATCCTAACTCTTGAGTTGGAGCTTGCTTTACTTTACACGTAGCCCGATTGTGGGCAGTCGAGAGAGAGATGGTCGCAGTGGATCGCAGCGGCCGCCGGTACCACCCTCCAGAGTGCTAGCGTACCTTACCTGCCCGCGCCGTCGATGCCCCCGCGTCAGATTCACTGGCAAAAATCCAAGCGAATTAAGCCAGCGGCGCTCGCGATCGAAAGTTTGGAAGTTCAATTCGACTGCTCTTGATCCACGAGCCTGGGCTGTGACATACTTGGCAGCAGCGTAACGGATTACGCAGGCTCACGATGGCGACCCCAGATCGCTGGCTTGGGCTTCAGGATGGAACCTTGACGACACGGCGGCCACGGTCCTAGCGTCCGGTTGGCTGGCAGCAGATAATCAGTTTCGTTGCAGACGGTACTCTAGCTGCCCCGACTCGTTCCCGCAGACCTCGCTCGCCAACGGAGTGCTCGTGTCGTTCACATACGATTCAGATACCAAAGAACGTGTCCGCGCCGCAACGGACATCGTTGATTTGATTGGCAGCCGTCTAGAGCTGCGCCGTCAGGGACGCAATTACGTTGCACTCTGCCCCTGGCATGCGGACTCTCGCCCGAGTCTGCAGATCAACTCCGAACGCCAGACCTGGAAATGCTGGGTGTGTGATATCGGAGGGGACGTCTTTAGTTACTTGATGCAGGACGAGGGTTTGTCCTTTCCGGAAGCGCTCAAGGTACTGGCCGAGCGAGCTGGAATTGCGTTGGCGGCCAAACGCGGTTCCCGCCGCCCACCCGACGCACCGGATGTCAAAGCGGAGATGTTTCGGGCGCTGGCTTGGGCGGACGATTTGTTTCACCAGTACTTGCTGGAGAGTAGCGAAGGCGAAGCGGCCCGACAGTATTTGGAAGGGCGGGGCATTACGGCGGAATCCATCAAGAGTTTCGGCATTGGCCTGGCGCCCGACAGTTGGTCGACCTTGGTCGATACCGGAGCCGCACAGAAGTTGTCGCCTCATGTGCTAGAGTCCGCCGGAATGGTGATTCGCCGCGATCGAGGCGGCTATTACGACCGCTTTCGCAATCGGTTGATGTTTCCAATTCGCGACCGAGAAAAACGGACCATTGCCTTCGGTGGTCGGATTTTGCCGGGTGCAGAGGAAGGTGCGAAGTACATTAACTCGCCAGAGACTCGTCTCTTCCAAAAGAGTCAGCAACTGTACGGATTCGACCTCGCGCACAGTTCGGTCCGGAGAGCCAAGCAAGCCTTGGTCATGGAGGGTTACACCGATGTGATCGTCGCGCATCAATGTGGCGTCGAGAACTCGGTGGCCGTCCTGGGCACCGCTTTGGGCCAACCACATTTGAAGCTCTTGCGGCATTATTGCGATTCGGTAGTGCTGCTGCTGGACGGTGATGAGGCGGGACAAAAGCGGAGTGATGACGTGCTCGAGCTGTTCCTACACGCACAGATCGATGTGCGGGTACTGACGTTACCAGACGGCATGGATCCAGCCGACTTTCTGCTGCAGCACGGCCGCGACGAATTGCACGAATTGATTCAATCCGCGGCGGACGCGTTGGAGTTTAAGATGCGGCGGGTAAGTCGCGGCTTTGACCCGCTCGTCGACACGCACCGCGCGAACCAGGCTGTGGAGGAGATGCTCACGTTATTGGCCAAAGTACCGCATAGTGGACTGATCTCCAATGACGCATTTCGTCTGCGTCAAAACCAGGTGCTGCCACGGTTGGCCCGCAAGTTCTCGATTCCGGAAGACGTATTGCGCCAGCGGTTGACCGCGCTCCGCAATCGGCAATCACGCTACCAGCGGCGGCCCGAAGCCGACGAAAACAACGCCAAGCGACTGCTTCGACCGGGAGACTTGTCACCTTATGAACGCGAGTTGTTGGAATTGATCATTGTGGCACCGCAAGTCGCCCCGATGGCACTCGAGCGAGTGCAATCGGGCTGGCTTGAGTGCGATGCGGCGCGGCAAATGCTCGACGCCTATCAGCAGCTCGAGTTCGGTGGCCAGTCGCTGGAGTTTGAAAGCGTACTGGTTGCTTTGGAGGATTCATCACTCAAAAGTCTGTTGGTCACCCTACACGAACAAGCGAATGCAAAACTGCGATACACGAGCGTCTCGCCCGACGAGCGACTTCGTGTGCTCACGCATCGGATGGGTGAACGTCAAGATCAGCTGCGACGTCAGCGACAAGAGAGTGATTTGCAGAACTCGCAAATTTCCGACCAAGAGGAATTGGCGGTTTTGCAGGATGTGATTCGCCAAGCGCGTTTACGGCAGGGATTAGTGGACCAGCCTGCGGCTCAGGATACGCCGCAGACCACCTCCCCGGCGGACGATGTGCGCCACACCGAGCAGTCTTCGCCCGACTAAACGCACTTGGCTGGATTGTCATTGGCAACTTAACTGACCGGCGGCGTCTGAACAGCAAAGGAGAGCTGAGCAAACGACCGCATCCTGATTTTCAAGAACGAGGTTTCCACGGCCTGGGAAGGTAACTCGCGCCTTGCCAGGCACTACAAAAGGAGTTGTGTTGTGGAACTAATGGACCTAGACCTTCGTCAATTGATCTCTACCGGTACGCAACAAGGTTTTTTGACCTACGAACAGGTCGGACAGTATCTGCCGGACGAGGATACCAGCAGTGAAAAACTGGATAGCTTGCTGGTCATGCTCGACAAAAAAGGGATCCCTCTGGTCGATAAAGACCCGCAGCGTAAATCGCTGGTCGAAAAAGAGTTGGCGACCGAACCGTTGGCCAATCTGGAGCATGATCCAAACGCGACCACCGCATACGCGTCAGACGACGAACGCGCCGACCCCTCGGTGCCGCCAGCCGAACTGCCCAAGTTGAGCGACGATCCAATCCGTCTGTATCTTAGCCAGATGTCGGAGATTCCACTGTTTAGCCGCGAAGAAGAAATCGCGCTGGCTAAGAAGATAGAAATCACGCGTAAGCGTTTTCGCCGCAGCCTGCTTGGTAACGCCCAGGCCTTGCGACAGACCGTGACTATTCTCAAACGGGTTCATCATGGTCATTTGCCCTTTGACCGAACGATCAAAGTTTCGTTGACAGAGCGGCTGACCAAGGAACAAATTTCGGCGCGCATGCCTCACAATCTGGCGACCTTGCAAACGCTGATGCGGCAGAAACGAACCGTTTTTTCACGGATTGTTCGCCGCAGCACATCTGGCACCGAAAAGACGCAACTTGTCCAGCGGTACGTACGCTTGCGTGAAAAGTGCATCGTGCTGGCCGAAGAGCTCAGTCTGCGCTCCCGGCGGGTGATTCCCAACATGCGGCAGCTAGAACAGATCGCCGACCGCATGGAAAACTTGCAAGCCTTGATTGCTCAACTGGAAACCGAGCCGATGCAGGCCTTGGAGTGCGAACGTCTGCGCCGCGAGTTGCGACGCTTGATCGCTCAAGTCGAAGAGAGCCCCCGTTCCTTGCGCAACCGTTGCCAGGAGTTCCGCAAGCACTTCAATGAATACGAGGCCGTCAAGCGCGAACTGTCTCAAGGTAACCTTCGACTCGTTGTGTCGATCGCGAAGAAGTACCGCAATCGAGGCATGAGCTTTCTGGACTTGATCCAGGAAGGCAATACCGGATTGATGCGTGCGGTCGACAAGTACGAATATCGTCGCGGCTTCAAGTTCTCGACGTATGCCACATGGTGGATTCGACAAGCCATCACGCGAGCCATCGCCGATCAAGCTCGCACCATCCGCATTCCGGTGCACATGATTGACGTACTCAGCCGTTTGCGGAACATTCAAAAGCAACTGACTCAACAACTAAAGCGAGATCCTTCCACTGAAGAGATCGCAGCCAAGACCGATTTGCCTATCGAGGAAGTCCGCCGAGTATTGGACATCGGACGGCATCCGATCAGTTTGGATCGGCCTGTGGGCGAAGGCGAAGACAACAGTTTTGGTGAGTTCATCGAAGATGGCGACCACGGCAATCCGATTCGCAACGCCAGCAACGGACTGTTGCGTGACAAGATCGACACGTTGCTGAAGTCGCTGACCTATCGCGAACGCGAGATCATTCGCCTGCGATATGGACTGGTCGACGGCTACTCCTACACTTTGGAAGAAGTTGGTCGGATCTTCAAAGTGACTCGCGAACGCGTGCGTCAGATCGAAGCCAAAGCGGTTTCCAAGATGCAAAACCCAG
Source organism: Bythopirellula sp. (assembly GCA_028285205.1). Lineage (GTDB taxonomy): Bacteria > Planctomycetota > Planctomycetia > Pirellulales > Lacipirellulaceae > Bythopirellula. Next base: position 12,490 of record JANQQA010000352.1, read on the forward strand.
TGCGCGCCCAGCATCTGGCTGGCTATCTGAAACCGGCCGCAGCCTAGTGCGATTCGCACGAACATATGGCCTACGTCATCGACGCAGTGGTTGCTCATTCCGTCGAAAACAGTCCACATCAAAAGTCAAAATGCTCTAACGCATTTTGACGTGCGGATCGTGGAAGGTTTCGGAGAACCACTCACGCTCGGGACAAGCTATCAGCCAACGTCCACCCTCTATCGTTCTCGGCGGAGGGTGCGACGACATCTCGTTCTCAGTTCGAGAGGAACCCACGATAGCACCAGCTGGCGAGACACCTGTCTCGACCGACTAAAATCAGAATGCGATGCATGAGCGGTACGCACTCATCAAGAACTCCGTCGAGCGGTTGGGCCAAATGTTGCCGAGGGTTGGCCGCTGCCAGTGTCATCGGATCGAGTCTCATTGTCCTGTGGTTCGGCTGGA
>JANQQA010000021.1 GCA_028285205.1 Bythopirellula sp.
CGGTTACTTCAAACGTACCCTCGATAACGAAAAAGAACTCATCCGTGTCGGGATGCATCTCCCAGACGGGAGACACGCCGGTTATGCTGCAGGCGCCGACGTGGTGGCCATTGAACTCAACGACATCAAGGAAAGTGCCTTCCGGCACTCGCGCGAGCTCCGCCAAAGTTTGCTTTACCTCCACCGTCAACAACTCGCTGGGGTCATCCTATAGCTCCATCCGCTTCCCAGGTTTACCGGTTTCCTCGCTGACTGCACTTTGTTCTGAGGCGCTGCTTTATGAATCATGAGGAGTCTCTAGCTCAAGATGCCGGCTACCGGCCAGGAGTCGACGCTCGCTACCCTTTCAGCGCCAACGTGGCAATGGATGTCGGCATATACGCGTTCAGCCGGGTCGCTTCGTCCGTCCACCTGTCTTCATAAAACCCCGCGATCACGAAGCCAGCATCTATCTGGCCGCCAATCTGGTCATCTAGACTGTGGCTAAACTCGAGTGCTTCTGGATGATTGAGTCGCTGCTCTAATCGGTGCGGCAGTAGATCGGTGGCTTCGACAAATGGCAATCTATGTTCGACAACAAGCGGCCCGCCTTCCTCAAGGGCGTCATGGTCGAAAAGGAAATAGCATGGATTCATGAACCCGGATAGAAGTCGCCCACCCGTCGCCAGTACACGATAGCATTCGTGCCACACCCGTCGAACATCGCTGCAAAAGACGTTCGAGACAGGGTGAAACACCAATTCAAAACGCTCAACTTCAAAGCAGGAAAGGTCCGTCATATCACCCTGAATAAGCTCGATATCTAGCCCATCTCTCTTCGCGACTAACTCGTCCTGCGCGAGTTGTGCTTCTGAGATGTCGAAACTCGTAACTTTCGCACCGGCGGCCGCGAGAATAGGAACTTGTTGACCGCCACCGGATGCGAGGCAAAGCACGCGCTTATTTTCTACTCCGTCAAACCAGGTTTGCGGAACACACTTCTTCGGGGTGAGGATGACGTCCCAATCGCCATTTCGAGCTTCATCGATGGTGGACTTAGCAACCGGCTGACACCACGGATTTGATCCGCTGCGCGATTCCGCATCCCATGCAGTTCGATTATGTCGATGGACATCGATCATTTCGGTTTCGCCAGCTTTCGGTGTGAACCGGACGCCGTGGACTCAACCGCACGGGATGAAAAATCGGACAGGACTAGACTCTACAGCAGGACCTGTGATCTGTCGGAGATCGTTACCTAAGGCGGCTTCTCGATCGCCGATGACAACAATCGAGTCGAGCAGTCTTTTGATCTGATTCTCGTCCGGTGGAGTATCGTTACCGACTATCCAGAGCGCGAACCGCTGCAGTGGGTTGCCGGCAAGGATATCGTACGCCCGAACGAAGCCGCCTTCCGAAGCAAGATCGAGTGAGGTCAGAACGGCAGGGTATCCTGCGACATTCTGATTGCGCACAACCGTACTAGACCGCTTGAGAATCCCTTTCCTTGTGCTACGACTCAATCTGGCAAGGTTCTGGTAGTAGGCCCACTGAGCTGACAAAGGCATCCGCTCAACAAAGGTGAAGTTGGCGCCAATTAACTGCCCGCCCAAAGCGTCCCATGCGTAGTAAGGCAAGGGCTCATCAAGTTTCTTAACTGATACAACCACTTGCAGGTCACGGGACTCCCAAACACTCAGATCAGCGTCCCCGTATCGACGCTGCCCGCTATTTGCGTCATAGCGAGGCGGGGCAACCAAGATTTCCGAGCGAGCCGCCAGCTTTGTCGCACTCGAGCTGCTCCGCAGTTCGCGAAGGCGGTCTTCTGAGACCCTGCGAAATCCTGGTGGCGGCTCAAGGGTCAGCATAAGGCCCGACTCGCTCATCTCCATCACAGCCGTACCATCATCTTGGATTGGCTGCGGTTCACGAGCTTCCCAGATAAATGGGCGGAACTCCCCCATCAAATAGCTGTTCCGAATCACTTTGCCGTTTGGCGCATCGTCCGATACAAAGAGATAACCGCCGCGTTTGTCGATTGGTATCTCGACCAGGCTTTGAAGAATGCCGAAATTGCGCTGTCCAGTGAATCGCCCAGCACGTATCCAGTACTTTCCCCCCCGTATCAATGGTTTAAAGTGGTTGCGGGAAATGACTAGGCCGTCGATGACGCGCCCGCGCTGCTCTCCAGCCGGTCTGTTTTCTCTGAGTCGATAGTCACTATCCGGGACCAGTTCAACGAGTACAGCTCCCGACCAGGACTCAAGTGGTTTCACAATCACGTCTCCAGAAACCACCGGGACGCCATTGCGTACCTCTAGTACTCCTTCGAGTTCGATCTTCGGTCCATCAGCTGACTTGTCCGCGCAGGCTCCAAGTAAAGCCGCGATCAGTATGAATGTCAGCCAAGTGCGTGCCTCGTAACGAACACTGCTGACGAAATTCATAGCGTCCAATCTCCGCTTCACGCCTGACGCCCACGAGCTACGGCTTTGGTGCTGCGCCCATAGAGCGACAGACAAAGCGGTCCTTTGCTTGTGTGAGTCAAGTGGCACTGCTCCGCTGCTCCCTGCCCATGCATCTTGTATTTCCGCTACCTGTCGCTTATCGGGCAACCCTTGCCGGGCAAGGTAGACGGCAATGGGTCAGCAACAAGCTGCCAGCGAGGTTCCAAAACGGCTGGAATCGCCAGCCTAGGCTAGTTCCGAACCTCAGAACCGGCAGCTCACGACGACCTAAGGTATCTGGCCCAGCTGCGACTAGTGCGCTGCGTTTCAATGTCTATAAGGCGCTGCCGGTTCTTGAATGAGACTTCAATCGCTCAGCTTACTCTTCACTATCGCTGTCCTCTGCGATTCGAGTTCTCTCAACTCTAACTTCATCTTCTCGAGTTTTTTCTCATCCTCCTTGCGATCACCCGAGTACTCTCGCGTTGCCATGAGCTCTTCTTCGACCTGCACGCGTGCTTCCAAGGCCTCGATAACGGCCTCGAGTTCTTTGAGCTTCCTCTCACGATTCACTGATTCCAGCTTCTGGTCAATCGGCACAGCAGGCAGCAACTTGGCGTAAGTGACCCTGAAGATGCCGCCATCCCGTTTGCCGGCAATCACAACACCTCGGCCTCCCAGTTGGATTCGGGACAAGTTCTCGAAGCCAATAAGCCTCGCATTGGGCGCCGGCGCGAACGGTAGGTAGGTACCGTCCACCAAGACAGTCACCGTCGATGACGTGGTCTGTCCGACGTCGATATCGAAATCCTCGACCGTGATCGTGACGGCGAATACCGATTCGAAAGCATCCCCTGGCGGATCGTCTGATGAGCAAGACGCCAGCAATATGGAAATCGTGATTGCCACGATGAGATGCCGGTTGTTTGCCATGGTTTCGTTCCGATTTGTGGCAAAAAATCAGTGCGGTCGCGGAGGTGGCGAGGCCCAACCGGTCCCAGCTCCGCGCATTATCTATTGGCTCTTTGTTACCTCCTAAAGACGTCTCTTACCTTGAATGGCCGGCGCGGGTCACCACGAGATTACCAAAGGGCCTTAGCTGGTTCGAATCGTTCGATTGGCAGAGCTAGCAGTCACCAGCATGGCTTTGCTGCGTCATGAAGAGACTACGAGAGCCGCAGTGCGGCAAGTCATCGCCCAAACCGGCGGTATGATCTGAGCTAGGAACGCAGTTGACCCTTCTCGGCCGCTGACATCTTGAGGGCGTCTATGAAGAATCTTGTTCTTTCGACAGCTGCCCTGGTGGTCGCGTCTGCCGCTTTCTTGCCGACAGTCGATCTGACGGCGAGTGAAGTGCGCCTGTAGCCAATGATCGTTTCCATCGTCATCTTCCCCGACTTCGAACTGCTCGATGTGTTCGGTCCAGCAGAGATGTTCGGCATGGCCCGCGATCACTTTACTGTCGAGCTTGTTGCCTCGGAGGTCGGTCCAGTCGCCAGTTCGCAGGGCCCATCGGCCATCGCTGAGAGGTCGCTCTCCGAGATTGGCGAGCCCGACATTCTGCTTGTGCCGGGAGGTTTTGGGACGCGTACTTTGGTTTACAACGACGGGTTCCTTGTTGAAATCGCTCGCATGGCTGAGTCCGCTCAGTTCGTAACGTCTGTTTGCACAGGTTCGGCATTGCTCGCCAAGGCTGGTGTCCTAGACGGCAAGCGCGCAACCTCCAACAAGAATGCCCTTGATTGGGTCATGGCGCAGGGACCCCAAGTTGAATGGGATCGAGGCGCTCGCTGGGTTGAGGACGGACGCTACTGGACATCGTCCGGAGTGTCAGCGGGAATGGATATGTCCTTGGCATTGATCGAGAAGATCGAGGGGCCAGATCTAGCGCGAAGCGTCGCAACGTTTGCAGAGTACGATCGAAAGCCTATCGACTGGCAGAGTACGAATGACCGAAGTCTATCGGGGCTCACCCAATCAGGTGACACGGAATAGCGAGACTGTCAGTCCGGCAATTGCAGATGGTCCTGACGAGCGCCGGAGCGCATAGTGTCTCTCGACACCTCTGGCTACCCCTCCCTTCCCCCGGAAAATGCCAGAAACGTGCCGGGTAGTTGCCCAGACCGCCCGGCAGACCTTCCAACTGGGAGGTGACCTGCCCCGCTCACGCGGGGCTTTTTTACTGGGTCCAAGCTAGGAGCGCATGGCCGCCTGGTCGAGCTAAACGAGGTTGGCAACGATTTCGCAGCGACCACCTCCAATATCAACGGAGCCCACCCGGCAGGAAAGAGTCACGAGACTACCAGACCTGTTCAGACGCCTGGAATCACCCGTCCGGGCTAGCCTCGAGCAAGGAATAGACAGCTCGCGGCCAGAAGCAATGGGATGGACTCCTCCTCAACCTTAACGGCATCGCCATGTGCCAGGCTGGATTTAGTAGTTCGTCGAAGCGAAAGATCTCAGTCACAGGAAGAGAAGGAGTCCGTGATGAAGCTTAGTAGAGTTGGCGTGGATTTGGTAAAGAACGTGTACCAGCTGCACGGCGTTGATCGGTACGGCAAGACGGTCTGGAAGCGCCGCTTACGCCGCGGCCAGTGGCTACGGGTACTGACGGATACCGTCGAGCCAGGTTGCGAGATCGGGATGGAAGCCTGCACCGGAGCGCACCATTGGGCTCGAGAGCTCCGGTCTCGAGGCTACACGGTGCGGTTGATCGCACCGCAGTTTGTGAAGCCGTTCGTCAAGAGCAACAAGAACGACGCCAACGATGCAGAGGCGATCTGCGAAGCCATGAGTCGACCAAACATGCGCTTCGTGTCAGTCAAGACAGTCGAGCAGCAGGACATGCAGGCAACGCATCGAGTCCGTGAGGAGCTAAAGACGCATCGCAACGCCAAGGCCAACCAGATCCGTGGTCTGGTGGCGGAGTATGGCCTGGTTGCACCAAAGACACTGTTGGCACTGCGTCGCACGATTCCTGAATGGCTGGAAGATGCGGAGTACGGTCTGACAGGTAGCTTTCGCTCGTTATTGCACGGGCTGTGGAATGATCTGCTGGCGCTCGAGGAGCGACTCAGGGAGCTCGACAAGGAGATCGAGAAGCTCGCTCGCAGCAACGAAGTGACGCGGCGACTGCAGCAGCTGCGCGGCGTTGGGCCGCTGGTGGCGACCGCGCTGGTGGCAACGGTTGGTGATGGGCAGCAGTATGCCAAGGGTCGGCAGATGGCATCTGCTCTGAGGCTGACGCCGAGGCAGAACAGCTCTGGGGACAAGTATCGACTATTCGGCATCAGCAAGCGCGGTGATGTCTATCTGCGCACACAGATGATCCACGGTGCCAGGGCTGTCGTTTCACAGGCCAAGCACCGGGACGACCCGCTGAGTCGCTGGGTTACCGACATCGCGAGGCGACGGCACGCCAACGTTGCGGCGGTAGCACTAGCGAACAAGACAGCGCGCATGGCCTGGGCAATGCTGCACAACGATACAAACTACGAACCAAGTCTGGCCGTCGGCCAGGCCTGATTAACCAAGGAGATCCTCAACAGCGATTGCTAAAGCAAACCGCTTGACGGCAAACAGGTCGAACCGGCGTCGGCACACCCAGGCAATGTCCGAGTAACTCGATTACGAAGAAGCGATTGGGAGTCGACGCGCGAATAACCCATTATGGCCCGGCATCAACGTATGCCGACTCAAGAGGCCGGATATACGTACGCAGTCGCGCCATGTTTACCGTCAGCAATTTGCTTGCAATGAGGAGGAGTCCATATACGGTCTTTCGAATGGCACGAAAAAAACGCGGCTCAAGTCCAGGTCTTTTTGTTTAGATAGTCTATTCAGCCAGATCGGCGCTTCGTCCAAGCCACGAGACCAAGCGCTGAGCCAAACAACCAGACAGCGGCGGGTATCGGGATCACCGTAGCTTCGTAGCCGGTCAGGGTCCCGGTGACAACCCCTTCCGGCGTCGAGATGTTGAATCCAGTGCTTGTGAAGTCCGTAAGCTCTAGCTCGAAGAGCTGCTCGAAATCTACACCATCCAGCACGGTTCCTGTCGAATCTCTCAGGTTGATACCTAACGACCGAACAAGAATGCCCTCGAAGGTTCCAGTTCCGCCGGTGAATCCTATACCTATCGCGTCCCCGATAAAGGTGCCATCGGAAAGGGTGGTGTCGTCGGCGAAACTGATGATTACGGTATCAAATGGCGCATTGCTACTCTCGACGGCGAGTGCGATAGGGGCACCGATCTGCTGGATTGGCGTGGGTGTGTCTAGTGGCTCGCCGTTGAACGTTACTTCAGTGTCAGAATCTGAGAAGTCATACTCTACGACCGTACCTCCTGTCGAAGGTTGTTGGCCAGCGAGAATCCTCACGAATACGTCTATTGAATCAAATACGTCAAACTGATCAAAATCCAGTCCCGTGTCGTCGGTCTTGCCTCGAAAGTCTAGTGCGGTCTCAGTGTTCGCATGAGTTTGTGAAAAGCTCAGTAAAAGAAACACCGCCAAAGCAACCGCAGAAATGTGTCTGTGCATCTAAACAACCCTCTTTTTCTTTCTTTTGCCAGCGAACGACCGTGCTGATGAATACAGGTTAGCTGTGCTATCCAACTTCCAATCTAGGCGACAGATAGACACAGTTCAACAGCGTATCAAGATTCGATTCTCTATTATGTTAAGCCTAGGGGGTGCTGATTGTTCCATCGGTGAATTGACCATAGTAGGTCGCTGAACGGCTCTTCTCGGCCAGAAGCGGACATACAGATGGTCATTCGCCCGCCAGTTACCGTTTCTGATAGAACCTAATCTAGTCGAAAGGGCTATCAATGATG
>JANQQA010000036.1 GCA_028285205.1 Bythopirellula sp.
TCCCAATCGGACGTCGGCAATCGGTCCGACTTGATTCTTGCTAAAAGTCCGCGCCCGCAGACGACCACCGTCGGCCAAAGTAAGTGGCTGCTCGTAAAGCGTCGATTGCTCCGTGGGCTCCGATCCGTCGAGCGTGTATCGAATCGTGGCGTCGGGATGCTCGTTGCGAATTTTCTTCCTGCCGCCATGTCGCTTCCAATTGAAGTCTTCACCTGTGGGTTTCGGGGCGAGCACGACCGCATGCGCGTCGTTACGCGCGATTTGGACGGATGGCGGTGGTTGCTTGTAGTAATGAGCCGAGACTTCCGCGATCGTCGGTTGAAGTCGAGATGCAAGAACTCGGATCCGTAACCGATCCGTCGTCACGGTCGGGAACCGCAGGAATTTCTTGTAGCCGATGGTCGTGCCGCGCGCGACTTCTTGCCATTGCCCGTCGAACCATGCGTCCAACGCGTGTCCCTCAACGCGTTGTCCGACCGAGGCGATCGCCTCCTGCACGACGATACGATTCAAGGTTGTTGGCTCGGGCAACAGAATGAGAACTGCATCATCATCCCCATCAGGCTGCCAGTAGGTTTGGAGATCACCATCACGAAGGCTGGTTACTTCGCCCCCATTTTCCGACGTTGTCTTGGCTCCGGCTGCCAGATCGGATCCATAGGTTTCACGAATACGTTTGCCGACTTCTCGCAAGCAGGCCTCGTCGCGTTCGGCGAAAAGGCCTTGGTTACTCGGTGGAATGTTTAGCAGAAATCCGGCATTGCCCCCGACGGTTCGCTCGTAGATATCGAACACGTCGTCGGGAGTGCGTACTGATTGCTCATGCTCGTTGCGCCAGAACCAGCCGGCGCGTATCGAAGTGTCTACCTCGCTGATGAGGTACTGGAGCTGCTTACTCTCGTAACGCTTGCCGTAGACTTCATAGCTTTCGCTCACCAGAGCTGTACGAGACCCGGGCGAAGCGTCTGGACGATCGACGCCGCTTAGCTTTCTGCTTTGCACCGGCAGCACACTCCATTCCGATTCGCGTGTGTAACCGCCTTCGTTGCCACACCAGCGAATGTCTGGGCCGCCAAAAATTGCCGCTTCTGGTGCGAGTTCGCGAATCATTTGGAACCACTGATCCTTGACGTACTTCTGCCCGCCTTTGCGTTTCGGGTGAGCGCCGTCGAACCATACTTCATGAATCGGACCGTACTCTGTCAGCAACTCGTAGAGTTGGTTCATGAAGTATCGGTTGTAGTCGTCGACGCTGAGCGTGAACGTTGGTGCGTCGCTGGGAATGTCGCTGCGCACTCGTGCCGGTTGATCATGGAACGAAGCGGGGTCGGTGGGAATGGTCGACTCTTGGTAGGGACTTTCGTTGCCGTACAGCCCCTGAGCACTTTCGATTTGATAGAGATCCGCCGGAGAGAGATAGACGCCAAGCTTTAGACCAAACTTCTTGCAGGAGTCCGACAGCTCACGCAAGACGTCGCCTTTGCCATCGCGCCAGGGAGTGGCATGGACGGAGAAAGTGCTGTTGTATCGAGTTTGCCAGAGGCAGAATCCGTCGTGATGCTTAGCGGTAATGATGACCTTCTTCATCCCCACGTCTTTCATGATTCGGCACCACTGGTCCGTATCCAGTGTCGACCCTGGATTGAATAGACGCGGATCTTCCTTGCCGTTGCCCCATTCGACACCGGTAAACGTGTTCGGCCCGAAATGAATGAACCCGGTGAACTCGTCCTGATGGTACAGGAGCTGCGGCCGGTTCGGCACAACACTGGCCGCCAACGTCATGATCTCTTCTGGACTCGCATCGCGAGGAATTTCGACGTTATGAACATACGGCGGGTCACTGGCGTGGCTCGCGTTCGGTCGAATCTCAACACATAGCAGCAAGCAGGCAATCGCTGGGAGATGCAGGGCGACATCAAGTACTTTAGGCATGTTCTTACTCGGCAGTAGATTTGGCCGGGGACCTAGCATTGCTACAACGCGGCAGACTGTTCACAGAATGTTGCCACGACGACCTTGAATTCCAATGTCGTCAGCCCAATCGCCCGGTACGAACGGGCGACTGGAACCGCGAGGTTGGCTTTAGCTTTGCAAAGAAATGCTAGACGGACTGACCAACGGCATTCTCGTTGGAAGCGAATTCAGCCCAGTGCTTGTCGTCTTTGCGTGTTCCACACAGGTGTACGTGGATTCCTAACTCTTGCGCCATTGCAGCTCGTACCAATAGCGCTTCGTCGGCTGCGTCCGCATCGCCACCGTAGGCAACCTGGATATGGTTCGCCTGATGGCGTGCCATCATCTGGTCGCGGCTGACGCCATAGGTTACCGCATGCATGATCGGCCACTGCGGAGTGGTGGAATTCCAACGGCGCTCGGTTTCTTCACGAGGCAGCTCGATGGCCTTTCCTCGACCCATGTCCAAATGCAAAGCATCACTCTTGATGTAGATGCGGGACCAAACGATTTCTCCCGGCTTGGCAATCCCTCGGAGCGTTGAACCACCGAGCGGAAAGTACATCGGCGGCTGTCGAAAGCCCTCGCTGCTTGCCCAACCACCTTCATGGTGTTCGACAGGAGCGGAGCCGGAGATCTCAAACACCCAAACGTAGTCGTCGACGGTGTTGGAATGATCATCGTCGCCCCAACGCAGGTCGTGCAAAGTCGTTTCTACGGGAAGCTCTAACGCGGCATGCACCTTCTGGATCAGCAGTCCGTCAAGCCCAGCACATTCGTCAACTTCATTGAAGTGCAGTACTGGTTGACCGGGGAAGAGTTCGCGCGATCCATCGCGGCTGAAGACCGGCGGGCGTTCTGTGCTGTTAAGCATCCCTTCGACCAAGTCGCTGGCAGGCAAGAGGTCCTTGAGCCCCTGTTGGTACTGAATGCCGATAAGATCGCACCCAAAGTCGTCCGCCAAGCGTACAGCAGCGATGTAAGTTTGACATTGCTTCTGAATCTGGTCATCGGTTAGCTCGGACTGCTCGTCCGTGCCCGTATGAAACGTCATACCACGTTGCTCGAGCCACTGTCGCGCCGCATCTGCTTCTTCGACGGAACAGCACGTGGCTTCGTAGTAGAGCGCCGACTGACTGAGCCGCTCCTTAAACACACCGGTTCGATTCAGCAGATGATCAGGAATGATCGCATTGAACATTCCCATGCACCCTTCGTCGAATACGCCCATGATGGCCTTGTTGCGGACCAGGCTCTCGGCGAGTTCTCCGCCCAGATTCTTGGCAGTCTCGGGGACACGGTCGCTCGCGAGTGCTTGGACATGGGTCGTGTCGTGCTCCAGGCTACCCGACGAGAGCCAATCAGAAAGCCCTGTCGTGAAGAAGGAATCAGTGAAGTCTTCACTCCAGAGTGTCGAGTAATTGACTCCCGCCTTGGTCAACGAGCCGTTGAGATTCAACATCCCTACTAGACCGGGCCACTGGCCCGACCAATTCGCGACGGTCAGAATTGGCCCTTCGTGAGTGGTTAAGCCGGCTAGCACATGGTGTGAGTACTGCCAAACTGCCTCTGCCACGATAAGGTGGGCATCGGAAGGGATGTTCTTGAAGACTTCGATGCCTTCGCGCTGACTGGCGATGAACCCGTGCCCGGTCGTTTCATCAAATGCATGGGCGCGATGGCACTCGTAACCCAGTTCTTCCAGAACAATTCGCAATGATGCTTCCATGTCATGCTGTGCTTGCCAGCACTGCTGGTTGGCTGACAGTCGTAGGTCGCCACTGGCGATCAAATAGACAGTCTTGCCCTTACCAGCGGGTGCGCCATTTCCATAGAGTGACTCACGCATACGTATTTCTCCTAGAACTTAGATGGTCTGCCAGCTGCCTGTATTTGGCGTAGGCAGCCTGGTAGTCGTTTGAATGCTCCACGGCGGGTTCGACAATTTCTGCCCGTCGTGCGGGGTCGTCGTCTCGCGGTGCCGCCATCGTTTCAACTGCTTGCTCGGTCGTGGAAAAGCCACTGCGCTCTTCTCCTGCCGCGATAGCGCCGAGTATCGCGGCGCCTAAAGCGGGCCCTTGTTTACTGGGGTGAACGAGAATCGGTCTGCCTAGAACGTCAGCGTAAATCTGAACTAGGGCCGGATTGTGGTGAGGTAGGCCTCCAGTTGCCACTAAACTCTTTACGGAAATGCCAGACTCTTCCAAACAATCAACAATCCAACGTACACCAAATGCCGATGCTTCGAGCAAAGCACGGTAAAGGTGTGCCGGTCGGTGGTGCATTTTTAGTCCGCTGAAGCCCCCACTGAGTTCGCCATCCATTAGTGGCGTTCTACAGCCGTTCATCCAGTCAACGCAGGTCACGCCGTCGGCACCTGGCGGTATGTTCGCCGCCTGCTCAGCTAGTTCCGAGTGGTCTTTATGCCCAAGGAGACTGCGCAGCCAATCGAAGGCGTCGCCGACGGCTGCCTGTCCGGTTTCGTAACCATAGTAGCCAGGCAGAATGCCGTCCTTCACGATGCCCGCGACCCCTGATACCATGCTCGCGTTTGGCGCGTTTAGCATGTGACAACTACTTGTGCCCATCACCATCACGAGCGTTCCAGCAGAAGCCGCACCAACGCCCGGAACACCAGCGTGTGCGTCGATAATGGCGGCGCTAACGGGTGTGCCAACGTGCAGGCCGAGACGATCCGCCATGCCTGCACAGAGTCCGCCCGCCGCTTGCCCGGGCGCGACCAGCTTACCGGGTAGCTTGTTGACTACGGTCTCTGCTAGGCGTGGATGAACCGCGTTGAGATAGTCTGTGGAAGGATAGCCGTCCTCGGCTGACCACATTGCTTTGTAGCCCGCTTGGCAGGTCGAGCGGGGCAACTCGCCGGCGGCGCCACTTACTAGCTGCCAGACGAACCAATCTCCCGCTTCCAACCAGATCTCTGTCGCGTCGTACACGCCCGGCGCTTGTTCCAGCACCTCAAGTACTTTCGGAAAGAACCATTCCAGGCCAATCACGCCACCATAACGTTTAAGGAAATCCTCGTTTCGCTCTTTCGCAACCGCTGTCAGGCGATCGGCTTGCTGTTGGGCTCCATGGTGTTTCCAGAGCTTCGGCCAAGCATGAGGCTCACGTCGAAAGTCCGCTACATTACAGAGCGGTGTGCCGTCTGCAGTAGTCGGCAGCATCGTACAGCTGGTGAAGTCAACACCCACGCCGATGACCGATTCCGGTTGCACGTTAGCGGAACGCATCGCTTCTTGGACAGCGCTAGCGGCACTGGAAATCCAATCATTGGGATCTTGCAAAGCGAATAATGCAGGTAACGGTTCTCCATCAGGAAGCGCATTGAGAACCTGTCCTCTCGCATACTTGCTAACTGCTGACGCAATCTCTATTCCATTCAAATCAACAAGCAGTGCACGGACCGATTCGGTGCCAAAGTCGAGGCCTAACGCAAGCTTATTCGTAGTAACCAATACCATTATCGTTCTCTAGAAATTCACCTTTCGCCATATGCTACACCGTACACTCTGATCGTGAAGTGCGACGATGTCGAATCGAGCATAAATATGCTTGAGTTAGTATGCCAGTAAGCATACATGTAGAGCTTGGCTCAGGAACTTGAAGCAATTGCGAAAAAGCGCCTGCGCCTTGCGCATTGTCGAACGCCGTCTTGAACAATTGGAAATCCAACACATCAACGACTAGGTTCCCATCAAAGTCACCTTGGGTAAAGGTCTCGTCTGGCGTAGATCCAGGGAACTCCATTCGATATGTCGGTTTGAACAATTGCCAATCTGCCGAAGTGACTTCACCGTCACCGTCCATGTCACCAAGAACAGATGGTGGATCCCCAAACGACACACGATGAATGCGCCCACCAGCAACGTGTTGGCCGACCAGCAGATTCCCCAGAGGGTCAGTCAGCACGTCAATCGGATTAGCAAATCCGGTCGCGATGGTTGTCACATCACCTGTCACACCATCTACAGCCAGCAAGTCCTTTCCAGCAGCAAATCGGACAATGAACGCATCGCCGGCAAATTCGGGATTCACATCACTAAAGTCGAGGCCGTTGGCTGACGCATGATTGCCAAGGGTTGCAACTGGGGCTTCAAAAGACTGGAAGAATCCGGCGTTTATCGCATCGGCATTGGTCTTCCAATCGCCTGAGATTTCATTGCCTTTTGGGAACTGATGATCATCTTGAAAGTCGCTCCGGTGGATTTCATCAGGTGCCAATGGGTTCTCGTTCTGATTCATCGAGACCCATAACTGTCCTTCGTCGTCGAATGCCAAACCGTAGTTGTTGCGAAAACCGGTCGAGTAGACGGTCAGTTTTCCCTGGTCCGTCGATGTGAACGGTCTTGTATCAGACTCGGGGTTGGTGATGTCAAACCTTGCCAAGTTGGTGGTCGTCGTATCGGAACTCAACTGCGTAAGATCGCGAATCCAGTTTACAGAACCCGTGTACGAATACTCGCCATCACTCGGACTCGGGGGGCCTGACAGCTCGCTGATATCTCCACCCGTTCGAGTTCGGCTACCTATTCCCACGTACAACGTGTCGTCGCGAATCTGCATCTGGTTAACCTGATGCAAATCGGTAACGCCAAGGTTGGACACAATGGTTTGATTCACCTCGCCAGCCTCACCCCAAGAACCGTCCTGATCGTCATCGGTCAGGCGAATAATGTCCTGCGGCCAATCGATTGGTTCCGGTGCAAATGTGAACGGCACAGCCGGGGAGATATACATCACATGACCCAATGTCGGATCATCATGAAAAGCAATGCCCAACGAGCCATTGCGACGGCCCTCACTAGGCTCATCGGGTCGCGACCAAATTGTGACTTCGTTGCTGACGTTGCCCAATGGGTCATAGTCGTATCGCTTGATGCCATTGGACAACGTCGCAACATAGAGTTTGCCGTCCGGCCCGAATGTCATCTGCGTAATATTGCCAATACTCGAACCAATCTGTTCGATGCCGGAAAAATTCTCCTGGACGATTGGATCAGTTGAAAGCTGCTGAGCCTGCAACTGGGTACACATGACCAGAATCGCCAGAACGCCCGCATACCTTATGCCACGAGAACAAACACTACGGTTCCGAATTACTTTCAATGCTTTCACATCAAATACCTCCCATTGACTTCTCTGCGCTTTAAATCAGGCGAGGGTTCCGGCAGAATCGACAAGACGATACAGCCATTCCCAACAGGCACACGAGTACGGTCATTGACGGTTCGGGCACTGTTACGAGCTGCTGAAATGCGTTCGCGCCATTTGCGGAAGTGTAGGCGTCCTTAAACAGGCCAAAGTCAATTGCGTTGCCTATTCCGTCATCATTAAGGTCGCTAACAGTAGATCCATAATTGTCACGGAAGATCACCCAGTCATTTGCATCCACCAAGCCATCGCCATCTAAATCACCCAGGATATCGATCGGAACTGTGAAGTCAGCTGAGATGATCGCCCTCAATAAGGACTCGTCGCCAAACAAACTTTCATTGCCGCCGTTACCCAGCACGAAGTCGACGCTCTGCCCCGGGGAGATGGTCGCGTCAAAGTCGAAGGGCGTTTCGTCCAAGGTACTGCCGGTCCCATTCACAGAGAACTCCAGCACTCCATCTACATAGATGTAAAACTCAACACTGTCTCCGGAAACGATGAAGTTACGAATGGAACCTCCAATATTGATGAGGCCGTCGACCGAGTCGCCGGCTGTCCACTGGGCGACCACATACTGACGAGCTGCGTCACCCTGGAAGCCATCACCGCCTGGATGCAGCGACAGCTCGTGGTATCCCGGTGATCCTTGAATGCCAATATTGTCTCCGCCATCGACGAACAAGAACTCGTCCGAGATTGCTGCGAGGTTATACATGCCGTTTTCCCCCCCGCTAAATCCTTGATTACCAGCGTTTCCAACGTCCCCCCACGTCATCAGCTGCAAATCGACGCCAGCAGCCGACGGGTTGGCATTGTCGGAGGAATAGTAGCTCCAGCTTCCTTCACCGGTGGTATCGGAGATCCCGCTTGCCGCATCGCCTGGGTTGTCCGCGGCTCGAAAGTCGGCGGCCAAGTCCGCTACGGTATTGAGAGCAACTGCGCCTGGGCGGCCGTACCAAAAGGTTGCTGCACCGATGTCAAGTGAGCCCTGCCGCCATTTCCAAACTTCCATATCGAACTTCAGCGATTCCTCAAACGGAAGCGTATCCAATCCACGCACGCGTCCGTTTACGGTTAGGCCGTTTCCCGTTGCGTCACGCTGACCAGTGGCAATAGGCTGAGTCACGAAGGGGCTGTCGAAAAGAGCTGCGCTACCGAACGAGTAGCCATAGTAGTCTTCAGTGCCGGTGCCGACCTGATTGGGCGTAGACTCGGAACCATCACCATTGCCATCCAGATAGTCGACGTAGATCTTCTCGTCTCCTTCACCCCACCAAAAGTCTCCGCTGGTACTAGAGCCAATGTTACGATTGCGGATTGACATGGTGTCACCGACATACACGCCACGCCCTCGAATATTGATGAAGCGAAAGTCAGCGTCACCCTCCGCACTATACCGTTCGTTTGATGGAATATTTCCATTGCCAACATCACGGGTCAGGATATCGTTTTCAGACCGGTAGTTGGAGTGGAAGTGCATCGAGTCGTTCGTCCACTGGTAGGCGCCTGTTTTGATTTCGAGGTCAACATTGACCGGGTTACCGCCAGCATTGATCAAGCGGACTTTCGCATCGTTTTGGTAAGGCATCACCCACCGTGAGGTTAGCGTGCCATCGCCTACGACGGTGCGGAAATAATCAGTCCCTTCGTTGTAGACATTGCTTGAATTCTCACTCCACCCGTTGCCGAAGAATTGGCCCGCCGGAACGCGCGCGGTCATTTGGCCATCAAACGTCAGCTCAATATACGTATCTGCCAAGGCATCACGCTGCTCAGCCGTCGAGCCGCCGTTAAACTTAAGCGTGATCTCTCGGATCGCCTGGCCATTGCTCGCGCCGCTGGGCGCTGTGAAGTTGCGATCGTAGACGGCACCAGTGACAAGCGATTGGCCGGTCGTGGTGTCGGTCGCATCCACCTGTCCGTGAATCGTGGAGCTACTAAGGCGGCTGTTGACGTTGCTAAGCTCGCTAGCGTAAGTCGCCGTCGAGCTGCCCGTGTAGGATTGAACGTCTGTACCCGGGGCATATTTTCGATAGTTGATGTTATACCAAAACGCGTTGCCCGTATTGTGTTCAGTCCCGCCGTTGGCGACGTACTCGCCGATGTTGGCAAACCCGCCATGGGTAGTGGGGCCATCCCAAGTTACTTTGACACCCGACGAATAAGTGACGGGACCATAGAAGTTTCCTCCCAAGTTGGGAGTGCCAAAGTTAAGCGACGAGCCAAAACCAACGTTGTTACCACCGACCAGGCCTGTGGCACTTTGAGTCAACACCGGGGAGTTACTTCCGTTGACGTAGATACGGAAGTTGTTGTTATTGAGCAATGCGCCGTTAATCCCGGTAGACCACCAGCGTGTGATCGCGCCCGGACCGGAGTCCTCAAACAAGACCAACTCCTGCCGGCCCTGGTTGGTTTCCTGACGGATATAATTGCCGAAGTCGACATTCTCAAATCCCCAAGGTGAGCCTAGCTGGCTCCCAAGTGCAGTTCCATTTCGTGTGTCATGGCTTGATGCTTGCTCAAGCGTAAAACTGTTGCCTGGATGTTGCGTCAACTGGTCACGATCCGCCAATTCGTCTGCCAAGGTCCCTATCGTGATCTGAGCTGATGCTATACCTAATACAACGGAGTAAGCAATCGCTATACATATCGCCTGCTGCAAATATAACCTCATAATGCCTTTCCTCGGCTCCAGTCTTCTCTGTTCTTTCCTCTGTCATACAGAACAATCTACCAGCCAGATCAGCATAAATGCCTGGCCACCCGTATCTGCGAGTGGCCAGGCGGTAGAGTTAACGGCACGCAAAGCTACCGTCGTTCCGTCTCAGCTACTACTTCCGACGCCGGAAGGAGAGTGAGCTCAGCATTGCCAAGCTCAACAGCGCTGCGGATGCCGGTTCAGGGATGAAGGTACCTTCCACGGTGAATTCGATCGCCGAAATAAATCCGTTAGCATCCGTCGCGGCATTCCCAGCGGCATTCTCGATCAGCCGAATACCGACGATAGCGTCCTGCTCAGCAAAATCGAAAGTCGCGACGGCCGAGACCGTAGCATTGGGAAATCCTGTACCTCGAACGTTACCCGTTAGTGCAGCAACATAATCATTGGTGGTAGCCACGTCCGTCCAGGTCGAGCCGTCGGTGGTCACCTGAAGCGTCGGTGCGGTGATATCGCCGGCCGCTAGCGGAGCGCCACCTGCAACCGTGTCAGTTGGTCCCCACCAGCCGCCATCGTTGGCCAGGAAGTGCTGAATCGTGACCTGGGTCACGTCATCGACTGGAATGCCCCATTCGACGCCGACGTAGTCATACTCCTTGCCTACTTCGGGAATTGCACCCGCCCAGGTGTCCGTGCCGTTACCCAATGCAGCTGTACTGCCGTCGCCGTTGATGACGACGGCATCGCCAGGCGTACCGGAGATACCATCGTTAATCTCAGTCGTCGCAGGACCATTGGAATGAGCAATTGGTCCCGCCCCTGCCAGGTCATCGGCAAGGCCCATAATGGCCGTTCCGTTTGGAGCAATGTTATCAGCGTGTGTGCATTGCGCAACGGCGAACAGCGCACAACTGGCCAGAGCCAAACCAAACAAATTCGTCTTAATCAACCTCATTAGTCAATTCTCCTACTTGAAAAGAAAAAAAACCAAACACTACAGATTCAATTGGCTAACGATATCCAAGAGGAGATCGCTAGCACCTACAACAAAAAATGGGGAGTTGGAATTCCACAGGGCATAAGCCAAAGTTTGACAAATCTGCAGATCCTTCAGTGATTTGATTTCTCCAAACTTCTTACCCCAACCAAGACAACTTACTCACACATGTCCTTTCACTATTACCAAGGAAGCTATCGATTATTGGATATCCGAAATAAGTAGTTCGTCGATAGAAGTCGGCCTGTCGTCAGTTTCCCGATCGGCGCCAAACGCCTCTAAATCACCATTACGAAGCAATCTATTGATCCTTGTTCTTGCGCTTTGCTCTGCCTGGTCGGCGCGGGAGAGTTTACCTTCTTCCGCCACATTCCGAACCTTGCGAACAACGATGTCGCCCGTCGCGCCTTCCTCAACAGGCTGCTTGCTGGTACTTCCATCAGGCCAGCGAACCGTGATCATCTCGACGGGACTGACTTCGGATTCCGCAAGCAGTATTGCTGCCCCCGACTGCGAGAGGTAACCGTCACCGGCATGGACCTCTCGTGTGACATTCTCTCCGCCGGTCAGTTGGATGCGAACACGAGCACCGACTCCGGTCGGGTTGCCATCGTCACCTTGAAGCAGCACCTTTCTCAATCGCTTAGCTGCCTTCTGCGCCTGGAATACGCGGCTTCTGCCATTGTTCACGCCCACCATCACTCCCAAACGCCCATCCCCGACAAGGTCGGCGACGATTAGACTCTTGGCATCCCCTGGAACCAGCAACCCGCTTTGACGCGACGGAACTGCGGCAAGCTCTCCGCGTCCATCACCTAACATGAGTTGACTAACGCCACCGTCCATTCTGCCGGTTTCTCGCTGAGGTGTGAAGAAATTATGGACCACATATGCATCCGCATTTCCATCACCATTGAAATCAGCGATCGCAGAACCAAACGCTGGCGCAACCTGAGCGATTCGTGGTAGCGGCTGAAACTGAAACCGCGCTTGCCCATCATTTATCAGCATGCCATGGCGTAGTTCGCTTGCGTCGACTTGGTAGGCGTCGACGAGACTCTTTGGCGTGTAGATCTCATTCAATAAAGAAGATGCGAACTCGTGGTAGGTCGGCAGCTTCGAGCTAATAAATGGCATCGCGTTCTGCGAGCAACTTTTCCCGCGCACAGGCAGAAAACCGTCTGCGGTGCATTTGGCTTCAATGATTCGAGACTTGCCCGTTTCGTCGAACTCGCCATAGAACAGCATCGCTGGCTTCTTCGTGGTAGGGTGATACTTCGTGTTCAGTCCGAAGTTGGTTACGAGGTAATCGATGTCACCGTCTTTGTCGATGTCACCAGCGGAGATCCCGTTCCACCAACCTTTGCGGCTTTCCAATCCAGAATCCTCCGTATGGTCACGGAGCACACCTTGTTCGTTCAGAAAAACTCCGACCGGCCCCCACTCGGTCGTCACTAGAAGGTCTATCCAACCGTCGTCATTGGCGTCCGACCAAACGGCTCCGGTTACCATACCAACCTGCTTCAGGCCGAGAGCTAACTTATCGGTAACTTCAGTAAATTTAGGGCCTTCCTGGCCACTTTCGTTTAGCAGCAGCGTACTCTGTGGCACCTGAGGATAGCTACCTGGGACGACTCGACCTCCTACGAACAAATCTAGATCGCCGTCACGGTCGAAATCTGCTGCGACCACACAACTACCGCTGGACTTTAGCTGCGGCAGGGCATTCACTGCTTTCTCAAACTCGCCCGTTCCGCTGTTGATGTAGAGACGATCTTGGAGCAGCTCCGAGTCTGGTCCAGATTCGACGCCGCCGCTTACGACATAGAGATCAAGATCTCCGTCACCATCAGCATCGAACAGCAACGCGCCCATGTCTTCGCACGGAGAATCTGGCTCGAAGGCGGGCGTTGAGTTTTTCCGGAATTGAATCGTGTCTGACTGATTCCGTATGGTGAATAACCGGCCTGCGGATCCAGCTGCCCCACCCATGTACAATTCGTCGACTCCGTCGCCGTCGACATCTCCGAAAGCAAGACCTGGACCAAGTTGTGATAACTTGTTGGGAAGTAACGGCTGCGAAGCAAAATCGTCGAACGGCCTCTCATTATGTCGCGGCGAATTCCCGTCTTCGTTTGAGACGAAGTCTGTCGTTACCGCTTTCGCTGCGAATTCCGATTGGGATCCTACGCTGGGCTCAGTGACGGTGTACACAAAGTTGGCTGCGATATCCCGTAGCGTCTGGACGCGTTGGCTTGGCCATAGGATTTTTACCTTGTCAATGACCTCAACGTCTCCCAATCCAAATTGAATGACCGGCTGATCATTTGACATAAACCCACGAGCCAACGTTAAGTAGCGTGATTGAACACCATCAGCGGTGTAAATGCGAACTAGCGCACCGATTCCTTGGGAGTTGCTCTCTGTTCCACGTAGTCGAAGAATCACGCGATTACCCACCGCAACGTCGTTTCGATAAACCGATGCGGGTTCGTCAAAGTTGTTGACGATAAGGTCGAGGTCGCCATCTCCGTCAAAGTCTCCATAGCCCGCACCAAAGCTGACAGACTCTAGATTAAGCCCCCAGGATGCACTTCGGTCTGCAAACTCCAGATCGCCAAGATTCCGAAAAGCTAGATTTGCGTCGTCCTTTCTACTGACGTGATGACGGAGCGTGTCAAATCCCCCGCCATGTTCCGCTCGAATATCGCTGTTGAGCCAATCGCCTGTCATGCCGTTGGAGATGAACAAATCGCACCAGCCGTCGCAGTCCAGGTCAGCGAATTTCACTGCCCAAGTCCAGTCAGAATTGGAAAGGCCTGCCATGTGGGCCACTTCCAGGAAACGATCGCTTCCTGTGTTGACGTACACGGCATTTCGCATGTACTGCGGTGGGTCGGAGCTATCGAGGAACCAAGCACTGTCCGACATATCACCCATGCCAAGCTTTTGCTTGTAATGCGAGGTTCCCGACATGTCCGATGCCATAAAATCCAGTAAACCATCGTTGTTGACGTCTGCCACGTCGGTTCCCATGGAGAACCAGGGAATATGAGGCAGGACATCTCTCGCAACATCGTCGAACGTGCCATCTCCGTTATTCCGATAGAATCGGTCGGCCCCGTAGAAGTCGTTGGCGACGTATAAATCGGCGTGCCCGTCGTGGTTGTAGTCCATCCAAGTTGCCGACAGTGTCATGCCGTAGTCATCGATACCGGCTTCATCAGACACGTCGACAAATTTCCCACTTCCGTCATTCTGCATGAGCATGGCACGTTGTCCCGCCTGCACAATACGCACCTTACCCCGTTCGGGAAAAAAAATGACCTCCCAGTACTCGCGCAGGTGGTCTGGCATCACTGGACCGAGAACGGTCTTCTTCAACTGCCGAAAGGCATCATCGATTGAGGGCGCCCATGCATAAGAGCCATTTTCATCCGGCGGGGTGAATCGATTTCGAACTAAGAATACATCTAAGTCGCCATCGTTGTCGTAGTCAGAAAACGATGCCATTACCGACGCTCCGTGGATAGCTAAGCCCCGTGATTCTGCTTCTTCGCGGAATGTACCGTTCTGCTGATTGACAAACAGACGGTTGGGGCAATCGTATCCACATAAGTAGAGATCAAGCGCGCCGTCGTTATTGATGTCAACGAACGAACAGCCCGTCCCCCAGCTCTTGTCTAGTGAAAGCCCTGCAACTTCGGTAACGTCCTCAAACTTGAACTCACCTAGGTTCCGGTACAGACGCCCTCCGCCGAATGGCCGTGAGAGGTAGACATCTGGAAGTCCATCGCCGTCATAATCGCCGACGGCAACCCCACCTCCTGCGAAGGAACTTTCCAGCAAACGTTCGTACGCCTCAGGTGGTGTCCATTTATGAACAAATGTGACACCAGTCTCATCGGCGTCGAGCCGTGTAAACATACGCTTCTCGTCACTCGGGAAGGACCCGCCAAAAGGTCCTTGCCTTTGGACAGACGATGCGAGTGGAGCACGAGTTGCGAGAAGTGGAGAATCTGCGTCGCCCGATACCTTGATGTCTAGCTCATCCACAGCGTCGACATTTGCAGGTGCTTGAGCGATCTGTGCGCCGACGGGTGTGGTGGAACGATTACCGCACCCAATAGCGCCAATGCATGACACAATCAGAACCAGGACTAGTTGATTGGGCACACTCATATCTGATTATTCGAAGAAAAGCTTACTTGCCGCCGACCAATTTGAAGTCGACGCCTTTGTTATCACCTGGTAGCAAATCAACCGTTAAGTCGGTTGTCTCCAATCTCCCGTATTTTCGCGGTAGCGGGACATAGGCAGAACGATCGCCTGCCAAAACTGACGTCGTATCGATGACCACATGGCTCTTCCCTATCGGAGAACCTGCCAATCGAAAAGTGCCATCGGGACGAAGTATCCCAGTGGCACGCTTTCGGGGATTTTCATCTGACACAATCGATATCATGCCTCCGGTGATTGGTTTGTCATCAATTGTCGCCGACCCATACACCGTTGATGTCGATGGATTTGCGGCGGGTTTCTGCGAACAACCCAGAACTGCTACGCAGCTTATTAGTACGAAGAAATTCTGAGCGAAACGGAACCTCTTGGTGTTCATACCAATACTCGTCCGTGAAGATCTTGTGTGCTTCAAGGGGAAAAACAATCCAGCTCGAAAACTCGTCATCCTCGAGGCCCCCCACCCCTCGGTCCGCCACCACCGAAAGACCTGCCACAGTCAGTTGGGGGAACTACGCCCCCATCGTCTGGGAAAATCAGCAAAGTCCAGACGTCGATATCGATATCCCCCGAAACTGCTTGTACAGACCCGTCCATGTGCGCCATGTTCAATATGCCTGGATGCTGGCTCTGGACTGTGAACGGGTTGCAATCTTCCGGCAGCGGACCAGTCTGTGGCTGATTGATCAATGCACCCGTCTGGACACACCAAGCGAAAACGGAGTCGTATTGAGTTGGATAGGTACCAAAAACGGCGGTACGTCCGTTGGCCCACGCTTGGGGAAGGGGACATTGAGTATAGCGTTCAGTAAATACGACAGTATTACTTGAGCCGTCGGTAACTTGAGCATAAGTCACGTAAGAATCCTCGCGAGGTTGATCAGCCCACCTCCCTCCCCCGCCGTCTGGGTGCCGGCTGCCGATGTGATAAAGAGCCTGGACATTCGCTACATAATTACCTGCTGGCCAGGCGTGATCATCCACCCGTGCAATGCCATCGTCAGTCGTTGTTTCCGATGGGCAGCGGAAAGTGTCAGGGCAATACAGTTGTTCGTTGCCAGCGTTCGGTCCTCCACTAATCCACATGGTATTCTGCGTTGACCCCCACATCTGCTTGTGGAGCGCATCTTGCTCGATGAAGGGCAGAATGAAGTATTGCACCGAACCGAGAGTTGCTGGTGGTTCGCCGCTGAGTGTCGCCGTCCCCTTAGGGAAATAGCCAGCTGCCTGTGGCATGTAACCGAAGGTAGACTCGAGGTTCGCTAGCCCCAATCCCATCTGCTTGAGACGATTCAGGCACTGGGAACGACGCGCCGACTCCCGTGCCGCCTGGACAGCTGGCAACAGCAAAGCAACCAACACGCCAATAATCGCTATCACCACCAACAGCTCTACCAATGTGAACGCTTTGCGTCCACGATTGGACATGGGCTGAACCCGAATCCTGCGGTACCGCGTCATGAGTTACCATCCTTTGAATGAAGTCTTGTGCTAATCTTGATTGCCGATATTCGGCAAAAAGGGTTTAGGAATTACTACGTAAGTGGGACTCGGTGACTTAGGCCTATTGAAATCTCCGACGTGTGAACTGCAAGAAGGCAACTCCGCCAAAGGCAATGAGGCTCATCGTATTTGGCTCGGGAACTGCTTCCAAAGCTTGAAACGGGAACCCCCCTTGAACGCCAGCCGCTAGGAGGCCGTTGTGCAGAATGAACACGTCACCAAGGTCGACAGTACCGTCGAAGTTGAGGTCGCCGTTCTGCCGAGAAGTCCAGTCACCGACCTGTGCACCGCCAACAACGTTCTGGCTTTTCCAACCCGGCAAAAACGCAGTGATGTCGGCTCCATTAACGGTGCCGTCTAGATTGACGTCGGCAGCATCTGTGACCCCCAGATTTGCCAGCTGGGCGACAATCCACTCGTTGTCTTCGGCAAGACTGAAATCGCCATAGTCCATACCCACCGCGGCAGGGTTGTTGTTGGTTTCGGTCGTACCGGAATTGTCCCCAAACACAAACAGTTTGACGTCATCCAATGTTCCCTGGAAGAAATTGTCTGTACCATCTTGATTGGCTCCGATGGTAAGTGCGGTGGCTTCGCCAAAGTAGAAACCTTGATCCACGCCGGCTGCGCTTCCGTCGAGAAATAGCGCTCCGCCCCCAGCGGCGGTCACATTCATGACATGTACCCATTGATCATAGGCGACGCTCACCCCGGTATCCGTTTCACGCCCACCGAAGAGCAGTCCCCAGGTATCGTTCTCGGTAATGTATATGCCATGCTGTTGAGTATCGATAACGATATCCTGGCGGACACCTTGCTTGCCAGAATTAGGTCTCACCCAAGCTTGGATTCCCCTGCCGAGCACACCATCGTAATTCAATGGGTAATCATTGTTGGGGAAAAAATCCTGATTGTCCCAATAGTCATTCGGTGAGTTCAAGCTTATGACGGCAGCCAGGTATTCGGCGACTCCATCGAAATCCGCACCAAGTGCACCGCTCGATGCGCCCAAGCGTGACGAAGCGTCCGCGTAAGTCGGTGTACCGAGCACTTGGATGTCCTGGGCGTCGACGAAATTAACCGTGTCCACAACCGCGCTGTCAGCCGTGAATCTTCCACCCGGGCCCGTGAAGTTGGCACCGACTTCGCCGCCGAGAACTGCGCCCTCGACAGAATCGTCACCCAATTGGTAGTCCCGATCCAGCGTCACTGCGGCGCTGGACACACTGAGCATTGAAAACAGGGCAAGCGATGCGGCCACGACGCCCAAGACTCGTGGAGCTACCTTGGAAGTGGAGTCGATTTTTTCTCGACGAAAGCCTCTGCGACGGCGACCACCGAGCGCCGCAAACGCCGCCACTGCAGCAAGTATTCCTGTGGATGGCTCAGGGACCGTGGCGATAGAAGCTGCTAGAGTTCCAGCACCATAGTTCTGCTGCCAATCGTTGAGTCCACCCGGGGTGCCATCAACACGCTGCCACGCTAGGAAGTCAGCGCCATCGACATCACCATCTCCGTCAAAGTCACCGGCCTGGCTATCAATGAAGATGACATTTCCATCGACCAACTGCCCACCTGACCGGAACGTGAACGCCAAACTGTCTTCGTCTGCTGGACTCGATCCGTCATAAATGTCGCCAAGCGAGAAGGGACCGTTGCTGTTGTTGATTTCAGAACTGCCGGCCAAGAAGGCTTCAGCGAGCTCATTACCATCCAAGTTCCCGAGCTTCTCCCAGCCGTCACCGACGCCAGTACCCGAAGGCAGCTGCCCTCCACCGCTGAGGCCAGTAAATCCGGTGTTGAGCACACCCTGGTCACTCGTGATGCTGTAAAAGTCGATGTCGAAGGGGGTACCGGTATCGTTGTCGATAACGGCGGTCCCCGAGTTTCGATTTACCTCCAGTGTCAACGTGGGAACGAAACCTTCAACTTCAAACTCAATCGTGGAAATGAAGCCGTTGCCATCGCCGCCCGCGTTGCCGGCACCGTTGCCGATCAAACGGATACCCAAGATATTATCCTGGGGTGCGAAATCAAACGTGGCGAAATCTGAAACCACCGCGTCAGGGAAGCCTGTACCACGGACGTTTCCGGTCAGCGACGTGACATAATCGTTGGTGGTTGCAACATCCGTCCACGCCGTTCCATCAACAGTGACCTGCAGGGTCGGAGCCAACAGGTCACCCGCTGTCAGTGGTTGACCGGCATCTACGGTAGTAGTTGGACCCCACCAGCCGCCGTCATTTGCGAGGAAATGCTGAACTCTCACCTGATCGACTCCCGTGACCGGGGAGGCCCATTCGATACCGACCCAGTCAAACTCCTTGGCAACCTCCGCAATGCCGCCGGCCCATGTGTCAATTCCATTGCCTGCGGCCGCGGATTCTCCCGTACCGTTAATGACTACTGCTTCCGCTGGGGTACCCGAAATGCCGTCATTCACCTCTGTCAGCGCAACACCATTCACGTGATCGATGGCGCCGGCTCCTGCGATATCATCTGCAATACCCATGATGGCAGTACCACTGGGGGCAATGTTTGCTGCCATTGCACTCGAACTAGCAAATAAAATTGGCAGGCAAGCCAACGCACAGACGTTCGCTCTCGTAGTTAGTTTCACTGATCGACTCCCCGTTGTTGTTCCTTCGCTGTTGCTGTCGCAAGAGCTCTTTTGAATTCGCGAACGGCCCGCCACGGTGGCCAAGCCAATGACAAGTAGGGCCAATCCAGAGGGCTCGGGTACGGGCTGCCCCGCAACCATTGCCGCAAACGCCGCAGCCCCCTGATTGGCGATAAACGCATCTTTGAACAATCCGTAGTCAACAACATCGACAACTCCGTTGCCGTCCATATCTCCCATTTGATAACTCTGAGCTGGCGTGAGAGCAGCCAAGTCGGCGTTGTAGTTATCACGCACCGTCGGCCAATCGGCCGCATCAACAGCACCACTGCGATCAAAATCGCCGACGATTAGAGGATTCGAAGACGAGACTCCGTCGTAGCTGATTTGCACGTTCGATCGAGTTCCGTCGTCGAACAAGAGTTCCATCTGCAAATCGTCACCAAACGGATTAGGCGTCCAAATCTGACCTAGAGACATCGACAAGCCGGCTCCGAACTGAGCTCCGTCACCGGAGGGCACATTGAGTTCAGCTTCGCCAATGCTGGTTGCGGAGCCTGGCAGCTCAGTCCAGTTGTCGTTCGTATCCACCTGCACGCCGCCTGTGGGACCCGAGTTGGCATCGTAGTTATCTGCGATCGAAGTCCAACCAGTAGGATCCAATGCACCGACACTTGCTGCTGAGGTAATGTCGTAGCCAATGATATTGCCGGGGATACCGGTTGGCGAGTTCAAGACTAATTCGCCTGTTACCGTATCCACGTCCAGCGTCAAGGTTGTAGCACCTTCCACTGTGAACTCGATTGCTGAGATGAATCCATTTGCATCCGTTGCGGCATTACCGGCGGCATTTTCGATCAATCGAATACCGAGCAGTCCGTCCTGCTCAGCAAAATCGAAGGTAGCGACGCCCGAGACAGTACCGTTGGGAAACCCGGTGCCGCGAACGTTGCCTGTAAGCGCCGCAACGTAGTCGTTGGTGGTCGGCACGTCCGTCCAAATCGAACCGTCAGTGGTCACTTGCAGCGTCGGTGCGGTGATGTCGCCGGCCGCCAGCGCTACGCCACTCTCAACTGTAGTCACCGGTCCCCACCAGCCACCGTCGTTGGCGAGAAAGTGCTGGACTGTAACTTGGGTGGCGTCATTGACCGGAGTGCCCCATTCGATGCCGACGAAATCGAATTCTTTGCCCACTTCAGGAATGGCACCGGCCCAGGTGTCCGTTCCGTTGCCGGTTGCACCTGACGTACCATCGCCGTTGATCACAACTGCACCGCCAGGTGCCCCCGAGATGCCATCGTTAATTTCCGTTGTAGCCGGTCCGTTGGAGTGAAGAATTGATCCCGCCCCAGTAATGTCATCGGCAAGTCCCATTATGGCTGTACCGCTCGGGGCGACGTTCGCTGCCATCGCAGTCGCACTTAGAAGGCTAATTGACGCACAAGCTAGTACAGCGCTAGCGGCTGCTCTTCCAATATTCATAGTTGCTCTCCGAGAATTGAATTTACGCTGCAACAATCCGCTGATACCTGGCCAAAACCATTTAGACTTACGCCGCACCATACCTAAGTTAGTGAACAAGTAGCGCGAACCATTATGAGTGATGAGTTCAGTGATGCGAGAAGAGTGAATTGAGCGGAAGAGCGACGACAGTGGTGAGCACAAAAACTCCCGCTACATCCCTATTGAAATCAGAAGTTGTGATCCTGTACATGGAATATGTCACTTCGTGGATGGATATATTAGCACTGGCTAGTCGACTGGCTATGACACCGTTTGAGATGGAACACGACGCTATACGAGGTAACCCGCTTCCCACAATATACGGCTAGTGTTTCGACTCTCATGTGCAGCCTGTCCCTTGATTCAGATAACCGAGTACCCTGGATATACTATCCTCTACGTGCCCTGGACAAATGCCATATGGCTCAACAGAAAGGTTCTGCCGCTCGCGACCGCCATCGCGAATCCGTGCCGATCACGTCCAATAAACGCGATTTCTAGCCATCAGACGAAACGGACGCCATTCACCCTGCACAAGCGCGGAGGGTTGCCGCCCAATCGTCCTGCCGACACGCGGAAATCGCCCAGGCCGAGGCACAACCGTTCAGAACGGGCGCGGTAAAACCAGAGTTGGGCAACAAGAAAGTTGACGAAAAGCACAGTCAGCAGCAGTGGATTCCGCCATGCTACGCTTACAGGACACCCATAGGTTGCCTGTGCTGGCCAGTCTAATCAATGCCAATATAGGCAAGTTGTTTTGATTCAGGTGGGCAGCAAGTATTCCAAGTTTTGCGGCTACACGCAAAACATCGAAGCGACTCTTGAAGTCTCTGAACTCGGCAGAGTCATTCACGAAGTTATCTCTAGGGACTCGATCACTTCGGCCGTGTCAGTCTCAGATGACCTAGCATTTTCGGGGGCGTCGGTCATTCCTCGTAATCGAGATCAACGAGCGATTCGATCGGGGGTCGATAGTTGGCTGATATAACAGCCCTAAGCAATGATTCGTCACCCAACGAATTATTCGTGCCGCCATTGCCGAGCACAAAGTCAACAGACTGGCTTGGTCGAACTATGGTGTCGAAATCGAAATACGTTTCTGCCAGGGTAGCGCCCTCTCCATCGACTGAGAACTTGAGGACACCGTCCACGCAAATGAAAAAGATGACGCTATCGCCGTTGGCAACGAAGTTGCGAATTGAACCGGCAATGTTAACCAACCCGTCGACTGCGTCACCAGCAGTCCAGCGGGCGACCAGGTAGTCATACTCGGTATTCTGACCACCAGGATGCAATGCCAACTCGTAATAGCCTGGTGCTCCTTGGACGCCAAGGTTCTTATTGCCGTAAACGAACAGGTACTCGTGGGAAACTGCTGCTGCGTTCTATGGTCCTTTCTCACCGCCACCATATCCCTAGCTGCCTGCGTGACCGACCTTTCCCCAAACCAGTGCTACCCGATCGGCTGCGGCCTCAGACGGACCTGCCCGGTTAGACTTGAAGTACTTCCAGTGGCCTTTGCCTGTCGAATCTGGGACATTCATCGCCCGCTTTCCTTGGACCAACGCTTGGAAGTCAGCGGCGAGATTTGCAACTTCGCTCAGCGAGACGGCTCCGGGCGACCCATACCAAAACGTCGCGTCGCCGTGATCGACCTCACCCTAACGCCATTTCCACACTTCCAGATCGAATTTGAAGGATTTGCGAAACGGGATCGTGTCCAGACCGCGTATGCGGCCGTTGACGGTCAGCCCTCTGGGGTTGTTGCGTTGGCCGGTTGCGATGGGCTGAGTGACGAAAGGGCTAGTAAAGTGCGTGCCGCTGCCGAACGAATAACCGTAGTAGTCTTCGCACCGGTGCCAACGTGAACCGGTTTGGCGGACGATCCGTCGCCGTTCTCGTCTCCTTCCCCCACCATCCATCCGGACTCCCGCCGTCTCCGACATCGCGGTTGCGCACTGAGAGCGTATCGCCGACGAATTACGCCACGTCCGCGGACAACGAGAAAACGGAAGTTGGCATCTGCCTGTCCGGCGCTATCAATGTTGCGGTGTTTCGTCACTGCACGGGTTTTGATGCCTTTGCTCTCGCGCTAGTCGGCGTGAAAGTGCATCGAGTCGTTCGTCCAACTGTAGTCTCCCACCTTCACTTGCAGGTCAAAGTCCACCTCTTGGCCATATCTATTGATCAGACGTACGGCGGCCTCGTGTTGGTAAGGCATGACCCACCGCTTAGCGTGCCATCGGAGGCGACGGTGCGGTAGTAGTCGCTGCCTGGGTTATCAGCGTTGCGAGAATTTTCGCTCCAGTCATTTCCGAAGAACTGACCAACAGGGACCCGAGCCGTCATCTGACCGTCAAAAGTCAACTCAACCAACACCCCGGCCAACGCATCGCGCAGATCAGCAGGGCTCGAACCATTGAACTTTAGCACTAGCTCGCGAATCGCTTGACCATTTCCCTTCTCGGTGGGAGCTTGGTAGCTACGCGAAAAAGTGGCGCCGGCGACTAGTTTCTGGCTCGTTATCGTATCAATGCCGCTGAGATGGCCTTGGACCGTCGCCGACCCAAGGCGGATGCTGGCGGTATCAAGTTCAGGGGCGTACTTCGTGGTTGAACTTGCGGTGAAGTCCTCGACGATGGTTCCTGGTGCATACTTCCGATAGTTGATGTTGTCCCAAGTGGAATTGGTACGCTGCTCAAGGTTACCGGTGCCTGTCGCCAGTTGTCGGCTCAGCAGGTTTGGATAGTCGACGCCGTCACGATGGTGTGTAGAAGGGCCGTCCCAAGTCACCTTAATGCCGTGCGCATAGGGAATTGGTCCGTAGGAATTCCCGCCTAAGTTAGGCGTCATGAAGCTGAAGCTTTCGCCGAACCCCCAACGTGTTCTTGTGGCCATTCCGACCAACAAATTCGTTTGCGCTAATGGTCGTGACAGGAGATTCCGAGAATCTTCCCTAGCTGTCGGCCATGTAGATGCGGATATCATTGTCGAGGATGCCGCTGTTCAACGCGGTTGTCCACCACCGAGTAATTACACCGGGGCCCAAATCTTCGAATGCGACCAACTCGCGGCGCCCGCTGTTTGTTTCGAAGCGCTCCCAGTTACCGAAATCCGCGTTCAGCCCACCCCATGGCCTGCTCAGCGAAGAAGTCAGGCCGGACACGCCGTTGCGCCGGTCATGGCTGGATGACTGTTGAAGCGTGTCGTACGCTGGAGAAAAACGTGAGGGCATCACGGTCCGCCAACTCGTTGGCTAGCGTTCCAACGGTAATTTGCGCGGAATCCGGGGCAGATAAGAGCCCTGCCGCAACAAGCAAGACTATTCGTGTAAGTCGAAAGTGTTCACAACTCAATCGAATTCGGCGCCTCGATCCCACTATGCCCCCCGTTGCTCTTCAACCTGACCAGCATGCCCAGAAAAACTATTCAGATTTCGATGATATGATGTCTAGTTACGCGAAGGGCAATGCTGTAGGTCTAATTGGGCTGCCGTGCGGTAAGCTGCAAAATTAGCCAAGTGCTAAAATGTCTATGCTCTTTATTGTTCAGTCCATGGCTTGTGTTGTAACTACAATATAATGTGAAAAGCGAGGCGAAACTATTCGAAACAATTCTGGTGGCGCTCACATCGACAACCTCTAGCGTCGCATCAACCTCATCGACTACGTCAACGACTTGGCCGCTGGACTATTTGTGTTGTTCCTCGCATGCACCGGGATAATTCTGGTACCAATTTGGAGACCGACTCTTGAGACAACATAAGCCGACCGTAGCACCAACCGCGTCGTTGATGCTCTTGTTTCTGTTGTTGACATGCTTGATGCCATGCACAGTTTTCGCGCAAGTTACGGTTGGCTCGCTTGCTAACGAATTGGGCGATCGCGATGCGTTGACACTTTTCCCGACGGGCTCCAGCGTCTACACGCAAGAGCAAGCCTCAAGCCATGATATGCGTAACGGAGACCCGAGCCTGACATCCTCCCTGGGCCGACCTTGGGGTCAGCTCAATGCCGATTTTGGCAACTGGCAGAGAATCGAAACGAATCAGGGCCGACAAGAGTTGGTCGCCTTTGAAGATCTCGGCCCTGGCGCGATCACGCGATGGTGGACGACAGCTGTCAATGCAGGTGTGTTGGACAACAACTATCGAATCTATCTGGCCGATTCCAGCGGCAATTTTTCTCAGGCACCAGACTTTACTCTCACCGGAAACGACCTGACCGGTCGCAACGGCGCCGGCAACGCGCTAGGCTTTGCTTCAGGACTTAACTACGCCACACCTTTGCACGGGGGCAACTCGTACGGTCCGATCACCTACCAGCACGGCGTCAAGGTCACTTGGGACGGACCGACCACTCACAATGCAAACGGCACACACGCCAACATCCGCGATCAGGCCTTGGCGGGAAGCAACAATATCAGCTTTAGTAATGCTGTCTGGTACAACATCAACTACCGCAAATACCAGCCAGGCACCGTGGTTGAGGACTTCAGCTCAAGTTCCGCCTCAACCTACTCGAGCGAACTCACTCAGGTAAGCTCGCGGCTGACATCACCGGCCACCTACGGACATGTAGGCGCAACGGATACGATTAGCGATCAGGCCATCTCCAACGGTGGCACGTTAACTCGCAACTACACCGCCGGTGGTGGCACTAACGGCAAAGCGATCCGGGAGATCTCGTTGAACTTCAACGGCGCAAATACGGCGGATCATGCTGCAGCGTTAGCAAATACCTTTGTGGAATTGACCTTCGACGGCCAGACGACGGCGCGGGTGCCTGCTGGTCAATTTTTCGGGAATGGGTGGAGTTCCGTAAGCGGCGGCGATTACAACGACGGAGGCGACTACTTTCGCTCGGTTGGTTCCGATCAGCACATGACCGCACGTTGGGTCATGCCTTTTCAAAGCACTGCCGAAGTCAAACTCGTAAATGGCAGTGGCCAAGTCGTAAACGTCGATCTAGAAGTCAAGACCGGCGACTATCAATGGTCTAGCGATTCGATGCACTTTCACGCGGACTTCCGGAGTAGTGAAGACATCAAGACCCGTGAGGTGTTCAATAACAACGAATTAGGCGATGCCGATGTGCGCTTCATTAATGCCCGTGGTCGTGGCGTTTACGTTGGCGATACCATGTCGATCCGCAACATAGATGACGGTAGCCGCAACAACCACTGGTGGGGCGAGGGCGACGAGAAAATCTACGTCGACTACCTAGGCGCGAATGGAGAGGGCCATTCGACCGCGCCCGTTCACTTGGGCACGGGGACGGAGGATTACTACGGATACTCATTTGGCTGGGACACCGAGTTCGGCATCAACGACGACCCACCCTCTGAGTTCTTCGTCAGCTCATTTGTCGCCCAGCCCAATGGATCGGTCAACCTGGGGCCTGACGTAGCTGGTCGTATTTTGGACCTCAACAATGTCACAATTAACAGCCGTATCCGTGGCCTGGACGCAATTCCATTTCAAGATTCTTTCAAGTTCGATATGGAAGTGTGGAAATGGGCAGAGGGCTCTGTCGACATCGGAGCGGCAACTTTCTGGTACGGTGAGCCGGGCGCTGTGTCGCTCAACACCGTTGCCGATTTGGCGAGTGATTTCCAAGCTGCAAGCAACGGGACGTTAGCAGAAAGTATCCCGGACACGACCGGCACAGGACAATGGGATTACTTCAAGTCCGACAACGCCGATCCGTCAGCGATTGGAGTCGACCTGCAGACTCTCGCCTGGGGCGATGTCGGCAACGCCGGCAACCAGGGATATGGTGGCGGAGAAGAGGGGTCTTGGAACGTAGCAGCGATATCTGATCAGTTCATCTTTACAGACGGAAGTGATAATATCGGCATTCAAGGTGAGCCAGGCTACCAAGAGCTAGCCCTACATCCTGGTGGTCAGAATACCGAGTATGACTACCTGGTCGCCCGCTGGACTGCTGGTGACGCAGTCGACGGGTTGGTTAACATTGCCGGTTCAATCCGCAACTTCATCAACAACAGCGACAGTGTTGAGTTCTTTATCTACGTCGATGGTGTGCTTGAGTTTTCTGTCGATGCTCTCGGAACAACGCTCGACGAAACGTATTTTGATTTCGATTCTACAGTCAGCTCAGGCCATACGGTCGAATTCGTACTCGGCAACGGTGGTGCGGACAATGTATTCGGCGACGAATCGATTTTGAAAGCTGTTATTTCAGCCAACTATTTGGCGCCCGTCGAATTGCTACAGCTGTTCGGAGATCTTGATGGAAATGGTTCTATCGGTGCAGGTGACTGGCAAATTCTTCGTGATGGATATGGCACCTCCGTAGGCGACCTGAATGACGATGGCGTAAACGACGTGGTCGACTTTGGGCTCTTCAAAGACGTTTACATCGCCACGCACGGTGCAGCCGCCTTCGAAGCGATCTCGGTACCCGAGCCTCAGGCGATCATGAGCGCCGGCATGCTATTTATGATTCTAACGGGTAGCCGCTTACGCAACACTTCTGGTCGATAGTCATATGCCCTCACGGCGGCTTGCGTAGATTTTTGGGCTGAAGAACTAACTGATGCGCAGAACTGTTGCAGCAAGCAACGCATGTTCAGCAGTCAGACAAGCTTGCACTAATCCGCTCGCCAATCAGCGAGTTCTTCAAACGTCGATCTATTGCCCTTGGAGTTCTTCACAAATTCCACTGGCTTGCGGCTCTATCACGTTAGACCGCCGCACACCGAGGCGGCATTTGCGTTGCATTCATGGCCCTCAGTAGCACGCGACGCAGTTTCGATTAGCGATCGCGCGGAGCTGCTGGCATCGTCTGACAGGTCCAATTGGTTGCAATTCGGTATGCTCACAGCCCAATTCTTGGATTCGGCCTCGAATCACTATCGCCACCTGGAGTATTTCACGTGAAGCATAGACATTTTAGCACTATGCGAAATGCGAAAATGTCTATTCGCCGCAGTCCAACGTGGTTCTCGTGTTCCTGTGTTCTTACAATAGAATGCGGGTAATCGAGGTTCGTGTGGGAAGCCAGTGTGAGTTGAAATATCCTTGTGACTCGAATATCCTATCCTCTATGACTGAAGGACGACTACAGCTTCACGGACAAGTGATACCAATCGCGACGGCAGTCACTGATGCCGCGTATTGCTTCAAGAAGTACGAAAACAAGCAGTCCACTGGTGAGGGCCCAAAGCTGCTGTGCGCGGGCCGCGAGAAATGCAAGCCGAACTACCATGTGGCGCGATCTGATTTCTCGTGCAACCTTATCGAATTCGTATGCATGGGAAGAGGGCGGTTGAACTTGCTAGGCGAGTCGCACGCATTGACTGCTGGCCACATTTTCAGTTACGGAATGACGTCGGCACACGATCTGTGGAGTGATGCTGATGAGCCAATGACTAAGTACTTTGCTGCTTATCTTTGGGACTCTGAGGCCGGTGGTTCCAGCGAAAACACGCTGCTGCCGGGTATGATTCGCTGGTCGCGTGATATCGCTGTGTTGAGGACGCTGTTCGATGAGTTGATCAAAGAAGGACAGCAAAGCGGTAAGATGCACGAAGAGATTACTGCACGCTATTTAGAGCTGATTCTATTGAAGGGCGGTGAAGCTCTTTTGCCGGAAGCCGCACGAGGTAACGGTGGATCGGACTCTTTTGACCGCGTAATGGGACTTATTGACGGGAGCTTTTCTGAAATTGATTCGCTGGAAGAGCTTGGGAAGTTGTGCGGGTTACAACCAAACTATATTTGCCGTCTCTTCCGTAAATTCAGTCAGGAAACTCCAAACCAGTGCCTAACTCGGCTTAAGCTAAATCGAGCGGCCGAGCTTCTGTTAGCGCACTCAACATCGGTGAGCGAGATCGCTCGACAGGTTGGGTATGCAGATCCATTTTACTTTTCGCGGGTGTTCAAGCAGCGTTTTGGTTGTTCTCCGAAGGATTTTCGCGAATCGCCGATCCAAGGGAAGAAGTCGAGTTAGCAACGGCAACGCAGCGCAATCGGCGTTGACGCGTAGTAGCGATGCGTAAGTCCGCCTTGTGCGGTCGTAGGCAGAATGATCAGCCTTAAGGTCTAGCGCTCGCAAGGTCGCTTAATCGCGGTCGCACGCGCGACGTGAGCTATTTTTTGCATCGACGACTTTGTGGCCTGACACTGCGCAAATCAACTATCTCACCCCCCTCAGTTCCAAGGAGACACTACAGGACATGATAGTCTCAAATCAGCTATTGTGGGCAAGTACAGTGGCGATCTGTTTTATCTTTTTCGGGGCCGGAATCGCGGCTGGTCAAGAATTGCAGAGCTACGAAATTGTTGACGAGCGACTCTCGCTACAACTGCTTGATACGTCGAAGGACGAGTCCTTTCTCTCAGTGACTGCCGATTCCGAAGGGCAGGTGTTTGTCGGTGGGCGCGAAGTTCTCCTCGTCTACCGGCCTGACGGCGAAGGGGGCCTCTTACCGCCGGTGGAACTCTATCGATTTACTAAGGACAGCTGGGTCTACGACATCGCGGTCCGCGGCGACGACCTCTACGTGTCCACGGTTACCACACTCTACGTAATTCCAGGCGGTCGAAAGCAACAGCAGGACCTTAAGGCCAAGCCTCTGCTTTGGGGGATGCCGGTTGGCAGCTATCCGGAGCCTACCTACGGTGTGCATCAAGGCATGCACGGCCTGGCATGGGGCCCGGAAGGCGATTTGTACATCTCCTTCGGTGATCCGCTCTGGTATTACGGAGATTTTGACCGCCCCGACCACTGGGGCCATTGGTACTTCTACCTCGCCGACGGTTCCAAGCAGTCCTACAACGGCGTGGGTGGTGTCGCTCGCCTTCGCCACGATGGCAGTCATTTTCAAGTGTTCGCGACGGGGCTGCGAAATCCTTGTGGAATCGCCTTCGATAACCAATGGGTGCTTTTTTCCCACGACAACGATCATGAGCAACGTCCCGATCTCTATGTCCCAGGGAGACTGCTGCATGTGGCCGAAGGCAACGACTTTTGCTGGCCAAGAGGTTGGATGGTCACCAAGTCGCCGGAACGCAAAGATCTGCTGCACACGATGTTTGACGGAATGCGTCGCACGGTGCCGGTCGGCCAATCGTACTATGGGGAAAAGCGGCTTCCCAAGGAGTATTTCGACACGATCTTGCTAGCGCGTTGGGGACAGCGTTCATTGACCTCCTACCCCAAGTGGCCTGAAGGAGCATCTTATCGGGGGAACGAGGAAACGCTCCTCAAGTGTTCTGGGGACGCGCGTCCAGTGGGTGTGTGCGTCGGTCCGCAAGGGCGGATCTTCGCCGCCGTGTGCTACATGTCTCACAATGAAAAGTCGCCAATCTATCGCAGCGACCTGGTCGTGCTTGACGCAGCGAAGGGTCCCGCGCTCGACGCGCGAACACTCGTAGATGTGACTGCTGCAGCCGATGTTCAGCTGCGAACAGCTCTCGACAACCCGAATTGGCAGGTTCGTCAAGCGGCTCATTTGGAGCTGCTGCGACGCGGTGGCAGCGATCTTGCAGAGGCCGTTGAGCATTCTTGCAGCGTTGATTTTGCCAATGCCAGCCCTGAGTTGGTGGCCCATGCTGTTCGCTTGATCGGAACGGACTCGTCTGAGAAAGCGGTAAGCACCCTAAAGCAATTGTCGCTCCATCCACGAGATAACGTCCGACTGCACGCGGTTGAGGCTCTGGCAGGCTGTTCGACGGACTCAGTTTCCGAAGCGTTGTTTGTGGAGAGACTGTCCGACAAGTCAGCTCCAGTTCAATTGGCTGCTATCGAAGGGCTTCACAACTACGAGGGAATTCCACAGGCAATCATCACAGGACCCGCCTGTTCGGCGGATACGTACCTGCGGCAGGCGGCGGTTCGATTGATGGAAGCTAAGCTGACGGCAAGTGAGTTGGCATCGCTGCTGGGTTCGACGAACGACCGAGTGCGTCTGGGGGCTGTGCTCGCGCTCGGCAGACAGTTGACCATCCCGAAAATAGATTTTGTCCCTCCGCAAGACCTGCCTTTGGCGAAGACCGTGGGGCCAAAGGTTTATCTGGATCGGGAGCTGATCGATCTCCGCGAGTTGGATCGAATCGGCAACTACACCACGGTGGAGTACTGGAATTTTCAGCGAGATGCGCTCGACACCCAGTTTCAGGCGCTGCTTCGAGTTTTGAATGATCCTTCCGCGGCGGTGCGTGTTCATGCGGCCTACTTTTTGTCGCTGCTGAACGATGAGCAGGCGGAGTCGCGGGTACGACAGACTCGCGAAAATGCGTTCGACGATCGACTTGCGAAGCTTGAACCCACACCGATTACCGCGGCGTGGCTCTGCGGGCCATTCGACGACGTCGCTGACGAAAGTCGCCAGCACGGTCCCGAGCTTGGACCGACGGACCTGGGTCGGAGCTTCACGCGCAACGGAACGACGATTGGCTGGGCAAGGTTGGAGCAAGCCGAAGGAAACTTCGGCGGCCTCCTCGATCTGGCGAACGGACCTAGTTCGTACTACGCAAGCTTTCAGGTTCAAAGTGCAGCGAAACAAAGGGCTTGGTTGATTCTGGAATCCAGCGGCGTCGGGACTGTTTGGCACAACGGTCGCTCGATCTGGAATGAGCAACTGGCGAGTTCCCAGAAATCCACTGTTGATCGCATTGCCTTAGAACTTCACGCAGGTACAAACACCCTGCTGATTCGTGTCAAGCGTCCGCCGAATACAGGCGTCCTCGCGCTGGGACTAAGCTGCTTGGAGAAGACCTTCATCTCCACCCCCGACGCGGCAGATGCTCCGATGTCGGACCGACTTAAGAACGCGGGCACCGGAAACTCGGACATCAAGCCATTCTTGGAGGTTGACTGGCGCAAAGCCGTGACGAGCGGCGATGTCGAGCAAGGAAAAAAACTGTTCAAATCGATCGGTTGCGTGAAGTGTCATGCCATTTCGAACGACGTGCCAGTCAGTGGCGGTCCAAGCCTAGCCGACGCGGGTCGTCGGTTCACGGTCGACTACTTGGTCGAATCGGTTTTGCTTCCAAGCAATAAGGTGTCCGAGTTCTTTAAGAATACGATTATCGTCACCTCGTCCGGCAAGTCTCTCAGCGGCGTCATCACTAGCGAGACCGCCAGGGAAATCAATTTGCTACAGGCGAACGGCGAACGGATCAAGGTCAGCAAAGAAGAGATCGAAGTGCGCAAGGAGTCCGATTTGTCGCCAATGCCCAGCGGCCTGGTCAAGACGGTCAAGGAGCTGCAGCACCTGGTCGCCTATCTGATCGCTGACGATGCGGCTGAAACCCCCTGATTGCCAGAACGTTGGCCTATCTCGCCGAGAAAGAGCGGGCTAGCCAGCTGATAGTTCATCGAGATCGATCACACGACTGTATAGGGAGCTATTCATGCGAAGAATGAACAAGTTGATAATGCTATATGCCATCACCTGCAGTATCTGTCTTCTCGGCCAAGGTGGACCGAAAGCATGGGGCGACGACACGTATGTCGTCTACCAGGGCGGCGACGGTCCAGGCCAAGATCGGCACGTCGTACTAATATCCGGCGATGAGGAGTATCGCTCAGAAGAGATGATGCCTCAGCTAGGGAAGATTCTGTCGACCCATCACGGCTTTCGATGCACGGTTCTGTTCGCCGTGGTGCCGGACAGCGGCATGATTGATCCCAACCATGTAACGAATATCCCAGGTCTGGCAGCCTTGGCGGACGCCGATCTCATGATCTTGTTTACGCGTTTCCGCAACTTGCCTGACGATCAGATGCAACACGTGGATCAATACCTGAAGTCGGGAAAGCCGGTCATTGGTATCCGCACCGCGACCCACGCTTTCAAATTGAAGCAAAGTTCACCTTGGAACCACTACAGCGACGGCTATGGCGGTGAGCAGAAAGCCTGGAAGGACGGCTTTGGTCGCCTTGTGCTCGGAGAAAAATGGCTTCGGCATCATGGACACCATAAACACGAAAGCACTCGCGGAATCATCGCGCCTGACGCACAGGCTCATCCGATTGTGCGAGGCATCAAGAACGGTGCTGTCTGGGGCCCGACCGACGTTTACGGAGTACGTTTGCCGCTGCCCGGCGACAGCTCGCCTGTGCTATTGGGAGAAGTGCTAAAGAGAGCAGGCGAATTCGACTCTGCTGACATTCATTTTGGTATGAAACCAGGCGATCCGGTGCTTCAGGATGGCAAAAAAAACGATCCGATGATGCCGATCGCCTGGACGAAGAGCTACCAGCTGCCCGGCGGCAAGCAAGGCAAGGCGTTTGTATCAACAATCGGCGCAGCGACTGATTTCGTGAGCGAAGGCACGCGCCGACTGCTGGTCAACTCCGTCTACTGGGCACTTGAGATGACGGACCAACTCGGTGACGAAGGGGCAAACGTTGATTTGGTCGGAGAGTACAAGCCATCCGCATACGGTTTCCACGATGACAAGCATTGGAAAGAACGCAACTTGTACCCGGCAGACTTTAAGCTGAACGCAAACTAAAAGGCGACAGCAATGTCTTATGTACCCTGTCTTGAAAAACTCGACAATCAATTGGGCATCATCAATCTTTAACTGTTGGATATTCGTTGTTGTGCAACAGTCCTCCAACACAAGGTTCAACTGGCTAGCCGTCGTTGTATGCTTCTTTGTTCTCCGTCGATCCAACGCGACAGTAGAAGAATGCCACGCGCAAGGCGATCAACTTTTGGGGTCATCCGGGCGCCGACGAAGCAGGCGGGATCGACTCCACGCACACGCATCGTCATGCCTTATCACTCGAGGTGATTGAGATTGCCGAGATTCACTTGCCTAAGGGGACTCATATCCTCAGCGCGATCGAGCTGACCGGTTCTGCGGAGGCGTTGGCCAACGCACGTGACGCGCGGATCGAAATCTACTGGAACAAAAAGGACGTCTACAACAACAACGAAAAACCCTCCGTGATGCTCCCGCTGTCCTACCTGTTCGGCAATAGCAGTCGTGACGGCGTGTCCCGTTCGCTCATCTCGGGAACCGAGAAAGAGCGTTGGTACTGCTTCCTACCGACGCCGTCCAGTCAGTTTGCTCGCATGACGATCCGGGCCAACAAGGCCTTCGACGCCAAGCTGTCGATTAACGTCAAGTCGCTGAGCACCTGGGAAGTGGGCCTACCTTCACGGCAGTTGGCGTCAGGAACTTCCTACCTAGCGCGGTCGGAACTATCTCTGGTGGAACCAAAGTAAGGTTCGTGGCCATTATGTCGGTACAATCTTGGACACCGAGGGAGTGCAACCCGAGCGCGATTGGCTACCGATTTGGCTGGAAGGCGAGGAGACATTCCACGTCGATGGCGAGCTTGTTCATCACGGGACTCGCACCGAAGACTACTTTGACTGCGGATGGTACGGTGTGCCCAAGCGGCTCGACAATCCAGGGACTTACCCGCTGCACGGTTACACGGCATACTTCCAGGGTCCTCCGACGACTTAC
Organism: Bythopirellula sp.; assembly: GCA_028285205.1. Taxonomy (GTDB): domain Bacteria; phylum Planctomycetota; class Planctomycetia; order Pirellulales; family Lacipirellulaceae; genus Bythopirellula. The sequence continues at coordinate 34,115 of JANQQA010000036.1, forward strand.
GCCACCAGTTATCGCTGGCACTTACCCGATCCGATACCGTTTGCGGATAGCATTCGTGCGCAGATCGAGGTAGGCCCCACGAACAATATCCGAGCCAACTACAATAGTGCTGTGTTTTACTACCTAGACAAACCATAAGGCTGCACCGAAAGAATGAACAAGCAACTTATAGCCCTTCTGTTTACACTCTGCATTACCCTGCTAACTTCGCAGCCGTTGCCTGCTCAGCTAAAGCAATCGGACTCCCCGCCAGTCATTCCGATCGGGCTTGATGCCTACGCAATGTGGGATAAGTTACCTCAGCATCGCATTGGCGCGCGGGCCTACATGCGCAGCACCTATGACCGTCAAGGCAACAATCGGTACGCCGATGCGAGCCATTTCCTCTATCAACACGCGGACGACTTCAACGTATCGTTGGATATCGCTGGTTCAGGGGTTCTCTATTTCAAACGCACTAACCACTGGCACGGTTCTCCATGGCACTACGAAGTCGATGGCGTCGATACGATTGTCAAAGAGACCGCAACCGCCGACCCTGTCAACGCGAAGCGAAAGTTCCGCAAGACCACCTTTATCCCTGAGAAACTGTTCCCCAATCCGCTCACCTGGACCTGGTCGACAACCAAGGGGGCCAACCTGATGTGGGTGCCCCTGCCGTTTGAAAAGACCTTCCGATTCGCATACTCCCGAACCTTTTACGGAACGGGCTACTACATCTATCACCTGTTCGAACCTGGCATCGAGCACATCTCTCGCCCCCTGCAATCGTGGACGAAGACGCCTCCAACGAAAGACGTATTGGAGCTGATCAATAGATCGGGAACCGACATTGCACCCAAAGGTCCGTCGGTCCAAACCATTGCGAAGCAAGCCGTTCGTTTCCAGCAAAATTCGTGGACAACGCTGACTGAGATTAGCGGCCCCGGCAACGTACGCGCCCTCAAGTTTACGGTGCCGCGAGATCAGGCGATGGATTTTGGCAAAGCGCGATTGCGCATCACTTGGGACAATCGTTGGCACGCGTCGGTTGACGCCCCGGTTGAATTATTCTTTGGAGCCGGACTGCTCCACAATGACAACGGACGAGAATACCTGGTCAAAGGCTTCCCGCTATCGATTCGTTACACCGAAGACAAGGTGCATCTCGCCTGCTACTGGCCGATGCCCTTCTTCAGCAACGCGAAGATTGAGATCCAACCTCGCGGAGAACTCGCAGAGCTATCAGCGGACTACGAAATTCGCGTCGACGAATTGACCGGACCCGCAAACCACTACACGTACTTCCACGCGACCTATTCGGATCATCCCAAGCCACTGTTGGGGCAGGACAACACGTTCCTGGATACGACGAAGGTCGAAGGAGGCGGCGATTGGTCGGGCAACTTTGTCGGCATGAGCTGGATCTTCAGTCGGAATGGACATCTGCAGACGCTCGAAGGCGATCCGCGGTTCTTCTTCGACGACTCGCAGACTCCTCAAGGTTGGGGAACTGGCACAGAGGAATGGGGAGGCGGCGGCGATTACTGGGGCGGGCTGAACATGACCCTGCCGTTTGCTGGCCATCCGATCGGTAAAGAAAAGAAACACATCAAGTCCGACTACGACCTGATTAATTCTGCCTATCGCTTCCTAATTGCCGATCACTTTCCCTTTGGAAAGAATGCGAAGATCAACTTGGAGCATGGTAGCGTCAACGAAACCAATGAGCACTACTCGGGAGTAGTGTACTGGTATGGCATCGATCGACCGACGCTTGTGCTGACCGATCACTTTGACGCCTGCGACGAACAGGTCGAAATCCCCGAGCACGACTACAATAGCCCGACTGCCAAGAAGCCGTACACCTTGGTATCACGCTACGAATGGGGGCCCGATCACCGAGGCGCGCGGATGCACTTCCCCGCCCAGGAAGATCAAGTTCGCACGATGAGCGGCGTTTCTACTTTCAAGATGCGACTGGACTCAAACAATCACGGAGCGCTACTCCGCCGCAAGTTTGATTACCTTTATCCCAACCAGAAAGCCCGCGTTTCCGCCCGACCAGCTGCTGGCGGAGAATGGCAAGAGGTTGGGATCTGGTACACCGCCGGCTCAAACACGTGCGTCTATAGCAATCCGCTGAGTGTTGGCGAGCTCGGTCCGGCGGAGCACCAAATCATCACCTCCAACCGTCGTTGGCGGGAGGAAGAGTTCCTGCTGCCCGCCCGACTGACACGAGGCTTGGACAGAATCGAAATCCGGATCGAGCATCTACCTGACGAGCGCGAACTCTTCCCAGGACAGCCGTTCCCTTCCGAATCGCTGTGGTCGGAAGCTCGGTATTGGTTGTACTCCTATAAACTTCCTACGCTATAAGCAACGCATAGAATGCAAGCTTCGCCTTGGGAAAGGCCAACCTGAGTACAGCTTTTGCGCGAGCAATCCTTCTCGACTCGGACTAATATGTCCAGGCGAGGTCTACTGGTCCATGGTCAGGTTGTGACTCGCGATGGTAGCATTGAAGGTCTAGCTTATCTCGTGTTCGGGAGTTGCTCTCGTGAACAAATCTTCCTCCGTGAATGTTGATGCGGTACTTTCCTCTGCGTTGCGTACAAGGAGTGCGAACTGCTCCTCGGACGAAGCAAGTAATGGTGAACGCTCGTTCCGATTTCGTTTGAATTCTCTCTTGGCATTCGTGAAGACTCCGCCAGTTGCCCTACCTGCGCTGCTTCTCACAATTGCTGCTTTTGGTGTTTCCTCAACCTCGACGGCGGTCGCCGCGCGGGTTGTTCCAGGGGCGCACGCTGTGGCGATGGTCGACAGCCGTGCTGCTGGATTTAGTCGTCAAATTACTTTGTCAGGGGCCACCCTGAACAATCATGGTGAAGTGGCGTTTCAGTCGTTCGCGACGGCGATCGACTCGACGTGGATAACGACCCTGTAAGCGAGGATTACCACACGGTAAGCGAAATACAGTTCGGCAGCGGTTTCCAATTTCAGCCCAACCGTGCCTTCAATGACCGCGATGAAGTCGCTTTTGTTGCCAACTTCGACGATGGCACTAGCGGCGTGATGATTGCGAACGTGAATGCAATTCCAGAACCAACGGCCGCGGCGATGTTCGTGCTTGGTTTCATCACGATGAGTACGCCCGCGACTCGCTGCCGAAGAGGACGGCGCATTCGAATGAAAAAGTCAATTCGTTAGTAAGTTCACCGCACATCATCGACGTCGCGGTCTACCTGTCAACTTATGCCCTAAACAGCGGACACTCCACAAATGAATCCAAATCGATCAATCACCTTGAAACGACCACAACTGTTGCTCTTTGTGACCAGCTGGCTATTGCTCACTTGCGGAACTGCGCTCGCGAACGTCACCTTCGAATCGCTGCTTGAAGAAATGGTGAATCGCGACGTCGTCGCGCAATGGCCCGCCCATCCTTACGCATGCAAACAATCGTCGAGCTACGACCGTGACTCCAGCGACCCTAACAACGCCGACACTTGGTACGCCAACTGGGATCGCAGCCAGTTTGTTCGTACCGAAGAGCGGGCTGACGGTCGCAAGGAGTATGTGCTGATGGACGAGACGGGCCCCGGCGCGGTCGTGCGTTTCTGGGGCACCTGGCACGGCCCCCAAGGCGGCAAGTTCAGCAACGGCACGCTGCGTGTGTACTTGGATGGTGAAGACAAGCCGGCGATCGAAGGACCGATTCGCGAGATCCTCAGCGGCGGCGCTCTGGTAGGGCCTCCGCTTTCTGACTACGTCTCAAAAAAGTGCCCGGTGGGCAACCGGGCGCACAACCTCTACTTGCCAATCCCCTACGCGAAACAATGCAAGATTACCTACGAGACCGACGTGTTGGTCGACCAGGGCGGTCGCCAAGGCGAAGCACTTTACTATCAAATCAATTATCGCAGCTATGAACCCAGTACAGCAGTGCGGACGTTCGCCCAAGCCGATTTGAGCCGTCATCATGTAACGATCGAGCGCGTACAGTCGCTGCTCGCTGAGCGGGCGGACCGAAGTCCACAAGAAGGCGACGACACGGCCGATCTTTCCGGAACACTGGCTGTCGGTCAATCTCGTGAGATCACCATGGACGGGCCAGCCGCGATTCGTTCGCTCCGTTTCCGTCTGCAGGCTGATGACACCGCCCAGGCACTGCGCTCGACGGTGCTGGAGATCTCTTTCGATGGACAGCGAACCGTGTGGTGCCCGGTGGGAGATTTCTTCGGCGCTGCCTACCAGCCTCAGAGCTTCAAGACATGGTACACCGCAGCGTCGGACGACAACTTGCTGTCCGCTCAATGGGTAATGCCGTTCGCTAGTTCGGCAACGGTACGTGTTCACAACCTAGGCGATACCGAGGTCGATCTCGACGTTGCTGAGATTGTTACGTCCGACTGGGACTGGGACGACCGTAGTATGCATTTTCACACGACTTGGCGTGAGTATGCGAACTACGCAACGCAAAACACCAATATGTCTGGTCGCAACGGACCGAAGGATGAGAACTATGTGACGATCGATGGCCAGGGCGTCTATGTGGGCGACACGCTGAGTCTGTTCGACGCGGCACCAGCCTGGTGGGGCGAAGGCGATGAAAAGATCTATGTCGATGGCGAGACCTTCCCGTCCCACTTCGGCACCGGAACTGAAGACTACTACGGCTACGCTTGGTGTCGTGGTGAATATTTTTCGAATCCGTTTCACGCCCAACCGATCGGCGACGGCAACCTCGGCACAGGACCGGCTGTGAATAGCCGGTTCCGCACACTCGACGCGATCCCTTTCGAAAAGTCGTACCGATTCGACATGGAAATCTGGAGTTGGGCCAGCACCAAAATCAACTACGCACCGACGACGTTCTGGTACGCCCGCCCGGGAGCGAAAAGCAACGTCGAACCACTGCCCGCGTTGGCCAAGGCACCGATCGCGAAGGAGGTCGACGATCTTGTCCCTGTCTACCGCGCTAAAGGAGCTATCGAAGGCGAATCGTTGGAAGTCGCGCGACGCACCGGCGGTACGTCGGAGGTGCAGGACGGACCACAGTTTGGCTGGTCCGGCCAGCAGCAAATTTGGTGGCGAGATGCCAACGTTGGTGACGAACTCGAAATGCACTTCGATGTGGAACGATCCGGAAGCCACAAGATTAGTGCTGAGCTAACGAAGGCAGAAGACTACGGAATCGTCCGTATCTCGATTGATGGCAAAGAACTAGAGAACGAATTCGATCTCTATGCCGAGCGTGTGGAACACAGCACCTTCGATCTCGGCGAGCATCGTCTCGATGCAGGGAAGCACACAATGACGATTCGGATCGTTGGCGCCAACAAGCGGGCTATCAAGAGGTACATGTTCGGTCTGGACTACCTCATGCTGCGACTCAACGATCCGATTCGTTAACGATCCATTGGCAGCCGGTCTAGTCTGATTCACTAACCCTCGTTCCCACTAGGTAGACGAATGGTCGCTTCGGCGCCGTGTGCATCATCATCGACGACAGCAGTCTCCGGCAGACCTGCAATGAAAGCTCATCCCAACCACGCGCCGTCGGTCCCACTGCTCGTCAAGTTCAAGGCCCAGATTATCTAGGTACCGATCGTTTTCTGTCCATGTAGTTCCGTGTGGCAGGGATGTAAAATGATGAGAGTTGTGGTGAAAACCCCGATTCATCCAAGTCACTTGCAAGGTAGCCGAGATTAGGCTCTGAGTGTTAGTGTGCTTGAGCAATCGGTAGCCTCGCGTTCGGAACCGCCACCTTCGACCCAGCAGATTTTGTGGAGTCGGCGCGCTGCAAGAACGTATGTTGCCAGCATTCGACGCGGGCTCCTCACTTTGCCATCTCAATATTGTTTGCGTCGCAAACAGCCTGAAGGTATTGACGCTTAGTGCAAATCTCATCGACAAGTTGCGAAGCAGATACGCTAGTTTTCTTCAACTTCCAGCAGAATGCCATCGAGGCATGCTCGCACACAGATGTTTCACATCTCAAGACCTTACAGCTTCTGAAAACTTGAAGCTAGATAGAAAGATTGATCAAAGAATTATGCGTCCACTTCTAATGGCAAGCCCTCGTTACTCCAGAACATTCTCGATCGCTCTCTTGGTGGTGTCATTGGGTGTCGCGCACTACGCCACTGCCGAAGTGAATTTGAGCACTCTTGTTACAGAGCTTTCCGATCGCGACAGCTTGGCAGTTCACCCAAACAACGCTTACACCCAGCAGCAGGCTTCGAGTCACGATACTCGAAATGCAGAAGGATACTCTCGACTGGGCGCGCCTTGGGGCTTTGCCAACGCAGACTTCGGCAACTACCTTCGCCAAGAAACGATCGATGGCCGAGAAGAATGGGTCCTGATGGACGACCAAGGGCCTGGTGTCATCACTCGATGGTGGGCGACTGGTATTAGCCAAGAACTGCTGGACGATAATCGCATCCGCATCTACATCGATGGGGCGACAACGCCGACGGTTGAAGCCACAGCCGAGCAACTCGTCGGCGGTGACAACATGGGATTTGGTCCGGGCCTGAACTTTGAAACCCCGGAGAAAGGTGGCAACCTCTACGGGCCCCTGCCCTACCAAAAACGCGTATTAATTACCTGGGATGGCCCTACCACGCACGGCGACGCGCATGTGGCGCTTCGCGACCCAAGTCTGAAAAATAGCATAGAAAGCGCTCTGTGGTACAATATCAACTATCGCAAGCTCCCCAAAGGCGCAGAAGTTGATAGCTACGACAGCTCCGATCTGTCGGCGCACCAAACTGCACTCGACAGAGTGAACGAAGTGCTGAGCAACCCGGCAGCAACGGGTTCGATCGAACTGCGTCACAAAGCTAGCCAAGAGTTGGCTCATGGCCAATCTATAGCGCACTCGATTGCTAGCGCTGGAGCGATCCGTCGAGTTCGAGTCTCGGTGAGCGGCGAAGATCAGTTGGCAGCTTTGTCGAAGGTTCATTTGGTCCTCGCGTTTGATGGACAAGAAACAGCACGAGTACCTGTCGGAGAGTTCTTCGGCAATGGCCTGTGCGATAGCGCTGACAACCCCTACAACGAGGGCGGAGACTATATGCGAAGCGTCGCTGCTGACGGCAGCATGACTAGCTTCTGGGTAATGCCATTTGCACAGACCGCCAAAGTCCGATTGGAGAATCAAAGCGGTCAGGCAGTTCAGGCCGATCTCGAAGTCGACTCAGGGGAATGGACGTGGTCGGACGATTCCATGCACTTTCACGCAGACTACATATTCGAAGAGAAGATTCGTACTCGCACGGCCGAGGGTGGCCCATGGCCCGGCGATGCGGGCAAGCGTGAATTGTACAGCCACGAGGGCGACGCGGATTTTCGTTTCCTGACGGTTCGTGGGCGCGGCGTTTTCGTCGGTGACACGATGTCGATTCGAAACAAGACTACAGGCGCGGGTCTCAATTCTTGGTGGGGCGAGGGCGACGAGAAAATCTATGTCGATTACGTCAACGAGCAGGGAGAGTATGCGAAGGCCACCCCTGATCACGTAGGCACCGGCACCGAGGATTACTACGGCTATTCGTTTGGCAGCGGCAAAGAGTTCACCAGTCCCTTCGTCACCCAACCAAACGCCGCCGGCAATCGGGCCGACAACGGAGCGTTGACCGTCAATGGGCGGGTTCGCGGTTTGGACGCGATACCATTCGATCACTCGTTCAAATTCGACATGGAGGTTTGGAAATGGAAGCAGGGCATGCTCGATATTGGCGCTGCGACGTTCTGGTACGGTGTGCCAGGAGCGAAATCACTGCGCATCGTGGCCGACTTGGCTGGAGACCTGAGTGAGACGGACAACTTCGACACCGCTGGCGATGGAAGTTGGAGCTATTACGCATCCGACCAGTCGAATCCCAGTGCCCCAGAAGCAAAACTGGCTCCGCTGGAATGGGGGCCCGTCGGAGAACTCGTCAGCAATGGCTTTGGCGGTGGTCAAAACGGTTCGGCTAATCTGCCGGCAATTTCTACCGGATCGTTATTCGAGACCGGCCGAGACCAGAACCTTGGCATTCATGGCGACCCAGGCAATTACGAGATTGCAGTACATGCTGGAGGCGATGACTTCAATGACAGCGATGCAGATCAGCCCTACTTGGTCGCTCGTTGGAAGGCTGGGCCCTCATCCACAGGCATGATCAATATTTCCGGCTCAGTGCGTAACTTTGTTGCCGGAAACGACAGCGTCGACTTTTATATCTATGTCGATGGCCAGCTTGCATTCGAAGCCCATGGAAGCAGCGACGACGGTAAGCTTCCAGAGACCTATTTTGAGCTAGACAAGAAGCTCCAGGTTGGCGAGTACGTGGATTTTGTGGTCGGCAACGGCGGTGACGGCAATCTGTTTGACGATGAGACGATACTCAAGGCACTAATTCGCGCCCCAAAGTGATGGGGAGTTGGTCCTTACGACCGGCGACTAGCTGAACGATCAATTCAAATTCAAAGTGGAGAGGCAATCACTCATGAATTGTAATTCCTTCAGAACATACGTTTTCTCACTAGTAATCATGCTTGGAGATAGCACTGTAGCCTCCTATGGAATTGTCGTGAATGACTTTGAGTTCGCCGCAAGCGGTGGTAGTGTCGCTAATGTCGCGGGAACACTGGACGCGGGGTACTCGACTGCTCGTGAAGCAAGTTTTGTCCCACAGCTCCAAGCCTGTGGCACTTTCGGACACTGCACGGGCACTTGGATCGGTAACGATGGTAATTCGAGCTATTTCCTTACCGCTGCGCACTGCTTCCAATCGAGCAACACCGAAAATGCAATCACGGCCACCTTCACCGACTATGCTGGCAACGTGGTCGCTTCGGGTTCAGGCACCTTCCATGTGCCGCCGGAACGCATCAATCGTCCGCCAGGCTTGGGGGGAGCATCCACGGACATTGGCATCGTCGAATTACCAGGAACCACAACGATTCTCCGACCAGACGGTAAACCGATTTTCCAGCCGATGATTTATGACGGCAATGAAGAGTTTGGGAAGGAAGTCACGCTGTCCGGATATGGTTCGTGGGGAATTGGCAGCCAAGGAAGCAACGGCGGCTTGATGCCGAGCAGCGGTCCTCGTCGAGCTGCTGTTACAAACGTCATCGACCGCCTCTTTGAAAGCGATCATGGAATCGGCTATACGTTCGACGCGCCAGGAACAGGAAATGCAACGTCGCGAGAAGGCGGCATTGCTTCCGGCGACAGTGGATCGGCATGGTGGCAAGAGCATGCCGGGGCCTGGTCAATCATTGCAACGACGAATGGTGGTTCTGGAACAGGTTACGGGGGCCGTGGAGGCGGAGCACGTGTGAGCCAGTGGCTTGACTGGGTCGAGACGGTCTTTCCCGAAGCCTTGCTATTCTCTGAGCAACTGACCGGCGTCGACGGTGACGTCAACCAAGATGGCTTCTTGAATCAACTTGACATTAACGATCTTGTTGCCGGTTGGAATTCCGATACCACTTCTATGTCTATTTCCAATGCAACGCAACATGGCGATCTCAACCTAGATGGAACCACATCGTTGGAGGACGTTTTCTTGCTCCACGAGGCGTTGACGGCAGGGGGGTCCAGAATTTCCGTAGGCGAACTGCTCGCCGCCGTGCAGATTCCTGAGCCCTCAACGCTCGTATGTCTTGTGACTGGTCTTCTCATGCTAACCGTGCGGTCGAACCGCGACTTACTGTCGAGCTACATTGGCAAGTAATGAGCAGAATTCGTGCCGATCTAGGTTGTTGTGTCTTAGCTTTGTAGTTGTCTGGAGGTATAAATGCGAATTTGGCATGCGTTGGCCAACCTAGTCCTTGGGCTTAGTTGCATTGCTTCTAACTGTGATGGGCAAGATGTAGATTTCGGTACGCTGCTGGACGAGATGGTCGACCGCGATGATCTGCCGAAGGTGCCGATTCACGACTACCGCATACTCCAAGCAAGCAGCTATGACCGTCAGTCGGTGTCTCCAGAGGAAGGCTGGTACGCGAACGGAGATGGGGGCGGTTTCATTCGTACGGAAACGAATCAGGGACGTACGGAACGCGTGCTCATGGATGCCGAAGGTCCAGGCTGCATCGTGCGGTTTTGGAGTACGTATTTGACGTGGCAGTTCAGCGACGGCAAACTCCGTTTCTATTTTGACGGTTCGGAAACCCCTCAAATTGAGGGCCGTCTGACAGAAATCTTGCATGGGACACACCTTGTTGACGGCGTGCTTGCGCAAACAACAGGAGGATTCCTAGAAAACAACCATATCCTGGCCGGCCGCAACCTCTACTTGCCAATTCCGTATGCGTCCAGCTGCAAAGTAACCTACGAAGGCAGCGATTCGCCGTTCTACTTCGCTATCAACTATCGAAAGTACGCAGATGACGTGACAGTGCAGACCTTCTCGATGGATGATCTCAAGCAACACGAGGCCCGGCTGGTGGAGACGCAACAGGAGTTGGAGAACGATGCCTCGATCGTTGAGGGAACTTGTTCGATCTCGGCCCAAGATGTGTACATCGCAGCCGGGAACTCTCACTTATCTCGAATTCATGGCAGTCAGGCGATTCGCCTGCTGGCACTCACGCTTGATGCCAAAGACTATCAGCAAGCACTGCGCTCCACCGTTTTGGAGATCAGGTGCGACGACAAACAAACGGTTTGGGCACCGGTTGGCGACTTCTTCGGGACCGGCTACCAGATTTCGCAGTACGAAACTCGCTACCAGAAGGTGACTTTGGATGGCCGCATGCTGTCTCGATGGGTCATGCCATTCCAGCAAGCCGCGGAGATCTTGATACACAACCATGGCGAGCAAGACATCACCCTCAAAGATTTTGAAGTGAGCCACTCACCATGGATCTGGGATCAACGCAGCCTCTACTTCCACGCCAGTTGGCGACTCTACCCCGAGGAACCCTCCGCGAAAGGTAGAGATACCAACTTCGTAACGCTTACGGGGCGAGGCAAGTACGTGGGCGACAGTCTAGCAATCTTTAACGGGGTTTCCGGCAACGAACATCAACCTTGGTGGGGCGAAGGTGATGAGAAAATCTACGTAGACGGTGAAGAGTTTCCCTCGAACTTTGGCACAGGAACCGAAGACTACTACGGCTATGCGTGGGTTGGATGTACACCGTTCTCGCACCCTTTTCTCGCTCAACCCAGGGCACAAGGTAATCGCGGCCGTGGATTGACGGTAAACAATCGCGTTCGTGCTCTGGACGCCATGCCATTCCACAGTTCGCTCAAACTGGATATGGAGATTTGGCATTGGGTAGACGGCGTAACCGTAGATTACGCTCCCACGACATTTTGGTATGCAACGCATGAGAGCAAGCGGATCACCAATCTCTATGCGGACTCCCCTGCTGAGCAACCGAACGATCTTGCCGCAACAAAACGTCCGGTGCGTCGCGTCGACCGTATCGAAGCTGAAACAATGGTCGTCGAACAAGGCCAGCCGGGGTCTGTCGTTGTGCATACCATGCCAAACGACAAGAAGCTCAGCAATCGCAGCTATTGGCTTGTTCGCGGACTAAAGGTGGGCGATGCTGTAACAGGCCAGTTCCATGTTGATGCCGCATCAACGGGCACACTGCAGATCGCCTTCGTGCGTTCGGCACGGTCAATGACTGTCGACATATTTCTGAATGGAGAACTGCTACTCGAAGGAATCGATCTGAACGGCAGTCTAGCAGAACCGTTTCTTCACGAAATTCCCAACTTCACGATCCGCAAAGGTAAAAACGACCTAACTGCTGTAGCAGTGAACGCGAGCACAAAAAAACCGAACGCGAATGAAATAGGTGTAGATTTCCTGCAATTGCTCGATCACTAAGTGCGTTCCAACAAAACCTGATTGAGTGTTTTGTTGAACAGATTATAACCATTCCTAGTGGCATTAAGACCTCGTGGGTATCATACCTTCGATCGTATGGTGTACGGAGGCGTCGAAATGGATGCAGCCAAGCCAACGTTCTTTCAACAGGCCAATGCAGGATGCCCAATCCGCTACCGTATTTGGTGTAGCGTTTGGCAAGCACTGCTTCGATGCCTCACCGACGAAGTTCTCGTTGATGCGGCTCGGAGTCATAGCCACGGTCGCCTTGAACGATCGTGGGACGCCTGCGTGGTCGCCCCGGCTAGCCGCCCACGGGCGGAATCGCGTCGACCAGCAGCAACAGCTGCGTCACGGACGTGTGTGTGCACACCGGTCAAGATCGCCGCGAGAGGCTGCCCTCCGCGTCGGTAATTACATGGTGCTTGCTGCCGCATTTTCGACGCGACCGGGCAAGAAAGCCAAACTCTTTGGGCGCTGACAGACCACGCGCGGCTCTTTATAGTCTGATACGATTAAGATATGGAACGTCGGCAGCCAACAAAACGATTGTCCCATGAAGTTCAGCAACCTTAGTTCTGTTGACCGATATTACGCTGGATAGGCACAGTTTCAGCGAGAACGCACTATAGGTGTAGTAGCTTTCGTTCTATGGGCTCCTGTAAGTGCTATAATTGCAGCTTTTTTTGACTCAGTCGTCGGTTCCAACACACTGGCGGGAGTTGCCGTTCTCTTTACAATCTTATCACTAGTGTACTTCGTATAACGTGCTAATCAGTCAAAATGTCGTCGATGCTCAAAGCCATTTAGCTTCAAGAATTTCTACCCCGGGAATTTCTATGTGAAGCATTGTGTGAATTGCGGACTTGAGAAGTACGCAGACGAATCTTAGGAAAGGTATTTCCATACAGTTCGGTGAACAGCTAGGGCTTCAAAGAGAGTAGTGGCCGAGATGGTCGCGTGCATCGAAGGGACTCGCCGACTGTGGAATCTGCGACTTCCCAATCCGCCTTCGCGTTTCACGCCCGTGCAGTGACGCTCAGCTAACCCCGAAATGTGAACGTGTGATTGTTGCACTGCAGAAATCTACCGAGAATATCGCTTCATCTATGGGTTAACGTTCCTTTACGAGCAATTGCACCACCGATGATCATGACAATGACAAGTCCGACCGAAGTCGGTTCAGGCACGTGTGAGAGTGTTATCGTGAATGGATCGTTTTGACGGGAGTAAAACAACCCGATTCTTGGCGTTGGGAATGGCGGGAAGCCTTCGCTAGTCGTTTCACCGAGCGAGATTTGATCTTCCAGAGATATATGTGAACCAAGAGTGATTTCGACATCAAGTGGCAATGCCGCCTCTGATGCCTCAAGAGTGTATAAAAAACGGTTCTTGTCTGTGCCTGGAACGTTTGTCAGCTTCCTACTGAAGCGCTCATCGCCCGTTCCAATCGAACCCGACGACATCAAAGTGCCGCCCGGTGTCGGCGTGGAAACAACCGACCCGCCTCCTCCTCGCAATGGGTCGAACTGTGGAATCGTGAGAAAACGAGATTGACTGGGCATTTCACCACCTTCGGGATAATCCCACGCAAACAGAAAAGTGCTGCCGTTGCGAATCTCATGAGCCGGGGTCGGGCTAAAAAGCTCAGGTGCCGCTCTATTGATTGACTCTATTGATAGGGCTTCGATGCTGAAGTCGTATGTAGCTGTTCGTTCAGGAAAGCGAGAATCCACGGTCGCATGCCAAGTCCCCTGAACATATCCAATGGCATCCTCCAGCGAATCGAAGCGGCGCACAAGATCACTGAAGAGTCCATCCTCAAGAACGGTGCTTGAGTCTAAGGTTTCACCTGCAGGAGAGATGAGCTGATTGCTTTGAAAAAACGAGTCATCTAAGCCTCGAATCCATAGACTAACTGCGGCCTCTGGGCCAGATTCGATTATAGAGAATTCGAACGCTTTCGAGGGTGCCGTGAGGCCAACTAACAATGAAAACACAGACACTAGTCGACCAGTGCAGTTCATCCACCATATGTTCCGTTCCATAAGATCAGCAAGCCTCTATGCTGTGAGCTCACAAGACGCTTGTGGGTACAACTGCACTTGCAGGTGATCAGTGAAAGGCGAATATTACGCGCGCCCACCTTATCTCCTGGGAACTCAAACTGGAGGTCTTTTTGGTCTCGCGAATATGGTGCCAAATACATGCGCAGAAGAGCGTCTACTCAAGAATTCAAGGATTCCTACAGCCTCGTAGGCTTTAATGCCGCTCTAACCTCCTGATGACACACAAAGGCAGGAGCGTTTAGGAACAGATAACCCGTTGCGACTAGTGCACTTGCTTAGTGCAGTGAGACTTTAATCATACCTCAGTTCCATGCGACTGTGGTCGTTCTGATGACACGATGTATTGAAACAATACAGCAATTGGCAACAGAAGGCATGGCTAGTTAATCTTGCATCCAGCGGAGACATCTGAGCTTTACGCATGTAATAGTTCGTGATTTTCATATTTTTTCTGGCTCCAAGTAGGGTCTTATTTCAGGATAGCGTTGCTGCAGTTGTTCGATGTAGCGGTCACAGTCGACGGGAATTCGCGTTTGCCACACTCGGAACAGGATTCGGATCCACGAGCGTGCGAGCTTCCGGACTTCCGCATGATGCTTCATACCCCGGTCTCGAAGCAGTCGATAGCGGGCCCTGCTCCAGGGGCAGTATATCCTGGCACTATCGGCAAACTCATGGAGTATTTGCCGCAGATACTTCGGACACGCGAATCTTCTATGAACCTGGCAGAGTTTGCCACTTTTCTTGGTCACTGGTGCGATGCCGCTGAACGCTGCCAAACTATCAGCATTCTTCCAGCGATCTCGTTGCGATCCAAAGGCACAGAGTAATCGTGGAGCAAGCGCTGCACCAGCGCCGCGTAGGCCCCAATCCTGCCTGCTAAGCCTTACCGCAGATTCTGACAATACGTTCTGTGGCACGGTATCCGGCACGGTAAAGAGTAGACTGGCACGCAATTGCCGATAGAATCTGGAAAGTGGGCAAGCCACAGTCGTATCCTTAAAGAAACCTAAAGCCAAATCAGCCAACGAGTTACTGCGAAATCCATCAAGCGCACCGTTTCACAACCGGTGACCTTCTAATCCGTAGGTCCCAGGTTCGAATCCTGGCGGGCGTGCTCGAGTTACGACGATTCCAGCTCTTAGGTGTACCCGCTCTTTTCTGGGTACACATCTACCTGCATTCGATCTAGTGACAGGCATCGAATGTACCTGTTGCTTCTCACTGAAATGACTTTCGTATCAATTTCCTGAGGACCTCACTCTCGATTAAGTCGACTGCCTCGCAAGGCGAGAAGACGCCACGCGAACGCATGTGTTGCTCTTCCCACTCATGCAGTAAAGTCTGCACGCGGAGTCGATAAACGAGCACGTTACATTCTCCGCCCCACTTATGGTATTGGTAACTACCAAGTTCTGTAGAATCGATTTCGCCAACAATGCCGCCTTCTTCTTCCGCCTCTTTTGCTGCGGATTCCCAAGGTGACATATTACTTTCAATGACCCCTTTTGGAATAATCCACCTTTTCGACTTTCGAGAAGTGATCAAGACCACTTGCCCATTAAGTATGGGAATTGCTCCAGACTGCCTGAAGAGCCAATCGGGTTTCTTTGCCATCGTTTGGTACCTGCGACTTTTTTTACTTCAAACTTACGCAGAGCAGTCTACTTGTCGTATTTGCCACCATCCATAATCGTCCGGGATTGCCAGGGCTGGCCATCATTTTAGCGACGTTCGTAACGTGCGTCAGTCAACGTCGATGAATCTCTTCGCAAGTCTGTGGGAACGGGCCACTGCGAATCGAAATCTAACTGCAGCTAGAAATGGCCGCCTAACGACCAATAGGAATCGCAGTGAACTTGGACCTCGGCGCATCTGATGGATGGCTTCGAGGTTTCGCGTGCGGCGACGCGGTCTTCGATGCGTATGGCGGCAGGACCGTCTTGCGTACTTCGAGTCGACTGGCAGATGGTTTCCAACTGAGACTGTTGCGATGCTGTGGAGAAGCCTTGCTGGGGCTCAATTGCGAGAGCTTAGATCCTGCTGCTGGCAGACCATTGTTAGGCTGCCAGTTATCGGTTTCACGTCCGCTGTTGCTGAGATTTAAGCGTGACTGCTGAGAAAACGACGGCGATTTAAGGTCACGACGAGACTGCCGGTCGGTTGCAAGCTTGTCAGATTGTGCCGGTGGCAACGCAGG
The DNA here is from genome assembly GCA_028285205.1 of Bythopirellula sp. Lineage (GTDB taxonomy): Bacteria > Planctomycetota > Planctomycetia > Pirellulales > Lacipirellulaceae > Bythopirellula. Next base: position 50,215 of record JANQQA010000036.1, read on the forward strand.
TGGCAATCGCGTCGAAGTCCTTTTGGAGTGGATGAATTCCGCCCCCTCGCGCATCGACCAAGTGTTTGTCGATTTGAAAATCTCGAAATGATCCGTTCGATAAGACGATGTTCCTGGTTGCGATTCTCGGACTGCCCCGAAATCGAACTGGTTTAGTGGATTGTTTAATTTGGCCGGTGAGGAACCATGGCTTCCATAGTTACTTGAAAGTCCCAAATTGTCATACTTGCTGGCACCAGCCGCTTGTCGCTTGAAAGTGGAATGTGTCCGTGTAGCGACATCGGGCCTACTCTCAGAATTGCCCCACTCTGGCTCCGAAGAAAACGGTTGTCGTCGCCTAGGCACGTGTCTTACTGTCCCATACGGCGTTGATCCTTGAATTCCTGCTGCATCCATCTGATTTGGTTGAGAGAAGGCTTCACGTTTGTGACTCGGAGTGCTCGCTGGCCAGTCGCGCATTCGAAGGCTTCCTTCCGGACCGCCGTCCGCCAGCGCATCACGCAGGTCATAAAGCAGTGTAATTCCAGCATCCCATGAGTCGATCGATTCTAGGCGATTTATTGGCGTGAGATTACCTATCGCGGGGGCGGCAAAACCTGTCAGCTCGATCTCTGATTGTTCCCTGCGAACGCCAGATTTCCCGAGCATGTCCTGAACGCTGCCGATATCGTCGGCTGGGGTCTCGTGTCGATCCGAGAAAATCGCACTCGGAACTCCTTGCACCTGTGATCCAAGATCTAGACTAGGGACTGGTGTTGCGCCGGCTGAGGCAGTTTCGACGGGATGCTCAATGACATCGGTGGAAAACTTAGGGAGATATTCGTAATCGTCGCCGATATCTTCTAGATCGACCAGATGTTGATGATCACCTGTATTGCGCACGTCGTTTTCTTCGTCCACAACCGGCGGCGCCGAATTGGTTGCCGCTTCTGGGGATTCGCTCGCGTCGAGCAGCTGGCCAGGCGTGTTGGTAGCGACTTTGGGCGGTATTGCGATCGGAAACTTCAGATGTGCCAATCCCAACAGCGTGGCAGCCAGTGTGATCACGATCGCGCATGCCTTTAGCGAGCGCTCAAGAACGGTGGCCCTCGGAGGATCTGGTGCAACAAACGGAAACCGTTCAGAATCCTTGGGCTGCTCAACTACGGCGCGCTTGGAGAGCTGCTCATAAGCAAACTGGATTTGCTTAAAGCGATTAGCCGCGTGAGGATCACCGTAGTTGCTGTCGGGGTGGTGAACGCGGGCCAAGCGATAATACGCTTCGCGGATCTCAGCTTCGCTGGCGTGGCAGCTCACACCCAGTGTGCGAAAATACTCGGATGTATGATCCCGTGCAGACATGCGATCGATTCAAGAGTGCATGGCAAATCAAGAAGTTTTTGAGCTGAGCTCTGGGCGGTTTCCAGTACATCGGCCGTAAACGCTGCAATGCACTACCACACTACTACCACAGCGTACCGACAACGGACGAATGAGTCAAATTGCGCAGGGCCTACCAGCGCGGGAGACCTGCATATCTTGGCCCGGTCAAAGCAGCGTCACCGACATATCCCGGCGCGATGGGCTTCGCTCATCTGCTCTCACACGACAACTTCAGCGGTGTCACTTCTTCATTGCGCGGATACAAGGAGGGAACCATTCGTGAAGGCGGAGTGCGTGTCGGCTGCGTCGATGCGCTCGACAAGCGATCTGTCTCGCTCCGTCAACAGTGCCAGTTGAAGTCACTCGGAACATCGCGGCTTAGATTGAGAAGTAAGCGATTCTGCACCTGATGAAGTCTATCCAAACGACTAAACGCACTTCTGCAATCGCACCCGGGTACAACACGACCGAGTGGTCAGTGGTCGGTTTCCGTTCTTGAACACGACACGGGATCGATTACACTCTTTAGCAACGATGCGGCATCGAAGCAGCAATCCCGAAATCCGTTGTGCGACAGCCCTTTGGGCACGACAAAGTTTTGGTAATCTATTCACGGGGCAACTCTCTACGTCCGGCATTGGGTATCGTTGCAGCGGAAAAGGCACTGGCAGCATGAATCGATATCGACACAAACAGCAATGGTCATTCCACCTGGAGGAAGAATAGTATGTTGCGAGTAGGAGTCGTTGGCATCGGTTTTATGGGGATGGTGCACTATCTGTCCTACCAGAAACTTCGCGACGTCCAGGTTACGGCACTCTGCGAAAAACAGCAGAAACGCCTCGATGGAGATTGGCGCGACATTAAGGGCAATTTTGGTCCCGCTGGCGAGCAGATGGATTTATCCGGGATCGAGACCTTTACGGAAGTGGAAGATCTGCTCGCTTCCGATGTCGATCTGGTCGATATCACTTTGCCGCCCGCGCTTCACGCCGACGTCGCGGTTCGATCGTTGGCGGCTGGCAAACACGTGTTTTGTGAAAAGCCAATGGCGCTCAAGGTGGAAGATTGTCAGCGGATGACCAAAGCGGCTGAACAAGCGGGCAAGCTGCTGATGGTAGGGCACGTCCTACCCTTCTTTCCGGAGTATCAATGGGCGTTGCAGGTCGTGCAGAGCGGTCAGTTCGGGAAACTGCTGGGTGGAAGCTTCAAGCGTGTGATCTCCGATCCCAGCTGGCTCGCTAATTTCTGGCAGCCTGATCAGGTGGGCGGTCCTTTGCTTGATTTGCATATCCATGACGCGCATTTCATACGTTTGTTGTTCGGCATGCCCAACTCAGTTTCCAGCTGTGGGAGTCAAAAGAATGGCTTGCCTGAATACTGGCATACACATTTCGACTACGGAGAATCTGGCCCTGTTGTACATGCCACCAGTGGTACATTGCGTCAGCAAGGCCGTAGCTTCGATCATGGGTTCGAGATTCAGCTTGAGGGTGCCACGCTTGCGTTTGAGTTCTCGGTCACCGGCGATCAAGCGGACTACCATTGTCCGCCAACTCTTTTGGCAGCGGAATCTAAGGTCGAGTATCCGCAACTTCCAGACGGCGATCCGATGCATGCCTTTGCTGCCGAATTAGGCGAAGTCGTCGCTAGTGTGCAGCGCGGAACGTCAATAGAGATTCTCGACAGTGCGTTAGCCCAAGACGCGTTACTGCTTTGCCACAAACAGGCTGAAAGCATCCAATCGCGACGACGGGTCGAGGTGTGATCAACCAAGACCATCGCGTCTCCGTCGACAGTCGGAAGCATCGCCTGCCAGGTGTCGACAACCGGTCGCGCGCCCGTGAGTGATCGCGGCGAGCGTACTTGCGTTAGACCGTTCGATGGTTCAGTCCTTCGCCGGATAGCTTTGATTGGTAGTATCCTGAAGAGATGAACACTTCGTTGGGGCTGCGACGGAATGGCGAAACCTCTGATGTTGCGGGCTCTGTTCGTTGGTGCATCAGCACAACGCCTAGTCACTGAACAAGTCGTTGCTCGATTTCATCTTGAAATATTGATGGCACCGCGATTTCGATCGGGTCTGCTTTCGCAGTTCTCCGCACTTCGCGAACGACCGGCTCGCTTCGATCGTCTAGACTACTCCATCGAATCGATAGCCTGGCTTTGCCTCGGTCGTCAAAAAGAACGAGGATATCTGCCGTAGAACTGCGAAGCTCGTCAGAATGACGCGTCGGTCGTGGCCAAAAGCTCTCGCCCGTCTTCTTTACCGAGACAACAAGTTCCTGAATGCCTTTAGGCGTGGAGAGCGAGTTTCTCAGATAGAGCGAGGTCAAGTTCGAAAGGTTCGTCAAGTGCTTCAATCCATCGTCGGTAATCTTTGTGCGACTTAGCCACAAATGTCGTAGTTTCTGCATTGATCCGATGATTTCAGCACCACGATCTCCGATGTCCGTTCCGCCGAGGTTTAGCGATTCTAATCTTTCATATCTACGTAGCACGCCGAGGCCATTATCGGTGACACCGGTGAGCGGCAAAGAGAGTTTCCGCAGGTTGGTTAGGGCATGCAGCTCAGCAAGCGTTTTGTCTGTTACGCGTGGGCCCGTCAGCCTTAGTTCTTCGAGGTTTGTCAGCCGGCGGATGTATTTCATGCCCTGGTCAGTAATTCTCGTGCCCACTATTGTTAGGCGTTCGAGACCCTTAAGACTTGAAAAGAGATCAATATTCTGGTCGTCAAACCGTCGACCTCTTAGCTCCACTTCAATGACTTGCTGAAAGTACTTTTTTCCGATCAAGTCAACTAGCCATATTGGTATATTTGGATCAATAGTGCATTCATAGGTCCCTCCCAATTTGCGAATTGTGTCTAAGGCGGACTGTTGAGTTCGAGCCTGGTACGTACGAGTCCCGAGCCCAATGCACACCAGCGTGAGAAGTATAAGGAGCGTAGACACACGAAATCGAGAGATTCTTCGCAAGTACGTATTCATGCGAGCAGATGTCTAGGAATAGTAGAGCCGTCCATGGATCGCAACAATTGCTGCGAACTTAGGGTCGGCCACTGCATAAAAGTAGTGCGGAAATCAACAGCGCCAGTGTCGACGGTTCAGGGACGACAAACCGATACGCGGCTCCAGCACTATCCCCCGCAGCATCGTGCCCGATAGCGCCAATCAACGCTTGCCCTCCGGATATGCTGGCCGAGAACCCGAATAGGTCGCCGATGCGTGCTTCCTCGGGGAGAGCCTTTACTGTGAACTCATCCGGCAAGCTTGAGACATCGTGGAAGTATGCCGCACCAACGTCGCGCCCACGTGCGTCGTCTGCAATTGCGCCGACAACGACATTAGCTCCGTCCACAGCTACAGCGGAACCATATTGATCCCCAAATGCGACGTCTCCAGGCGTAAGGTTGGTCTGAATGATGTTTTGGGCATCACTTATGTCGAACAGATAGGCTGCCCCCGTCCCTCCCGCAGCAGTTGCTGGGGATAGATTGTGAGGCGCGCCTACGACGGCAAAGTTGCCACTAAGGGCAACCGAAGATCCGAAGACATCGTCTTTTGTCGCATCGTCGGCCACCAACTGCGTTTCATGCAGATTGTTGGCGTCGCTGAAGTCGTAGAGGTACGCTGCCCCAGAGTCGCGAATGCCGCCTACATCCTCTGCAAACGATCCTACGAGGGCGTTTGTACCGTCGATAGCTACCGAGTAACCGAAACCACTTTGGACTTGGGGGTCCGTCGGAGTCAACTTTGTTTCACTTATGCTGTTCCAGTCACTAAAGTCGAATAGGTATGCTACGCCAGCGTTGTCGCCATTCTCATCATTTCCGAAGCCGCCCACAATTGCTGTGGTTCCGCTGATTCCGACCGAATTGCCAAACACATCCCCAGCAGAGATTCCTGAAGGAAGCAGCTTCGTTTGCAAGATGTTGGTCGGATCGCGGAGGTCAAGCAGATATGCTGATCCAGCAGCCGTGCCATTTGCGCGATCTTGTCTGGCACCTACGACAGCAAACTGTCCATCTATCGCCACCGAGTAACCGAACCGCGAGTCGCGTTTCCCGTCGAAAGCTGTAATCTTCGTTGCGTTGAAATTGCTGGGATCCGCAAAATCATAGATGTATACTGCACCAGCTCGACTTCGAATATCGCTATCATCAGGAGCACCGATGATGGCTAGATTACCACTTATTGCTACCGAAAGGCCAAACTGATCGCCCTGCGTACCATCGGGTGCGAGTAGCTTCGTCTGGCAGCAAGAGATATCATCAGAGCCTTCGGAGGCTTTCGCGATTAAGGAGTTTGACCAAGCGACTATCGTAATGAAAACCAAAGATATCAGTCTTCTGTACATTAGACTCGCCTTTCTTATAATGTCTCAACAATCAGGAAATATGGTTGGATTACTTCATGTCACTATTGTAGCGGAATACGTGTCTGCAAACAAAACTGGGTACATCGGTTCAGTCACGACGAGTAGGACGCGACAGATTGCCCCACGTCGCACGCGGCTGAGAAATGGAAAGCCGAATTCAAGAGTGCACTGATGTGCACCGAGAGATGAAGTTAACACACTGCTGTTCCGTTCCGAACTGAAGACGTAGCAGACTACTTTAGTTGCAGAATGGGGCGATTGCAGGCGAGAAGTCGGCAGAACGTGTGCATCAATAGACTAAAGCGTTGCGTTTCGGTGGTGCAACGGATTCCGCTGCACTTCACTCACCTTACCATTGCACGCAAGCAGCAGTCAGCCAGAACCTCCCGCGCACCTCGATTCCGCATGAGGTGGGACGAAGCGGGGACGGAGGTGAAGCCTGCGTAGCACGTCCGACGAATTCTGGTCGGCAGCGATCCCAGTGCGTGCCCGTGTCCACGCCAGCTTCACAGCTTGCTAGCGCGTCACGGCAAAGTAGATCACGTACAGCCAGGACAGTAAGCCCGCGAGGATGGCCCACAGGATCGAGCGGTTGCGGTCCCACGAGCAGACGACCGCGACGGCAGAACCCAAGCCGATGCCGGATTCCGCGACTTGCTCCGCCACGTGACCGAGGATCAGGCAGTCCACTTAGAACAAACCCCACGCCGACAGGCTATAACGAACGACTAATCCAGCGACCACCACACTGGTCATGCTCATGAGCTTGATCAGAATGTTCAGGCTCGGGCCACTGGTGTCTTTGAAGGGGTCGCCTACCGTGTCGCCGACGACGGCCGCTTTATGGGCGTCGGTACCTTTGCCACCTTGCGCACCCGCCTCGATATACTTCTTGGCGTTATCCCAAGCACCACCTGAGTTGGCCATGAAAACCGCCAAACAGAAGCCGCTGGTGAGTGTTCCCATCAGCAGTCCCAACACGCCGGCCACTCCCAGCAACAGACCAATGGCAACGGGTAAGCACAGTCCCAGCAGCGAGGGTAGCACCATCTCTTTTTGTGCCGCCAACGTGCTGATCTCGACGGGGCGTTCGTAGTCGGGTTCGGCCGAGCCGTCCATGATCCCGACGATTTCCTTGAACTGTCGGCGTACTTCACGGACCATTCCCTGTGCGGCGCGGCCTACGGCGGTCATCGTCATCGCGCAGAACACAAAGGTCGCCATTGCGCCGGCAAACACGCCCACCAGCACGCGAGGATTGACCAGTGTGGCCTCGAAGTAAGTGGCGAACTCAGGCAGTGTAACGTCGCGAATTGAGAGCATTTCGTCGCCGGACGAACGCCACGTGGGCTTTCCATCCTCGCTGAGAGTCAGCACTGAATCGGCGGCACCCGTTGGCAGGCGTGAGCCAACTTCAATCGCTTTCCAAGCCTCGCCCTGATCGCCACGTTGCAAATCTTTGGGCATGATCAGGAAGCTGTCCTGCACGGTCATCGTGCGCTGCGAGTCCTCGCCTACGGCGGTTTCGTCGTTGGCGACCTGAACGGCAAACAGCGGCGCAACCTTGTAGATGCCCTCGTCGAGTTGGCCGTTGTCGACCATTTCCTCGGCAAACGATTCACCCCAGCGATCGAATCCGACGCGAACGCCTTCAACGTACGCGGCTAGCAATGCCAAAGCCGTGAGCGCCGCGGAGCCAATGGCAAAGCCCTTGCCCGTTGCGGCAGTGGTATTGCCTAGACTGTCGAGCGCGTCGGTGCGTTGGCGAACGATGGCCGGCAGACTTGACATTTCCGCGTTGCCGCCGGCGTTGTCGGCAATCGGTCCATAGGCGTCGGTGGCCAACGTGATGCCCAGCGTGCTGAGCATTCCGACCGCCGCGATGCCCACGCCGTAGAGGCCGAGCGAAAAGTACGTCATATCACTGAATTCCCACCCGGTCGCGAAACCGAAGGCTGCCAATGTTGCGACGCAAACCAACATTACCGGCACCCACACGCTCGCCATCCCATCGGCGATGCCGCCGATGATCACGGTGGCAGGCCCAGTCACCGCTTGTTCAGCGAGATTCTGCGTCGGTTTGTATTCGTCGCTTGTTACATACTCGGTCCACCAACCGATGAGCACGCCGGTGATCAGGCCGATGACGATGCTCACACCGACTCCTGGGATGCCGCCGATGCCGATATCCGTCCCCGGGGTGAGTGGCATGATGAGTTTGGTCGCGACCATCGCGCTGACAATCACCAACGCGGTCGACAGATTGATCCCGCGCGACAGCGCATGCAACAGGCTCTTTTGCGAGGCATCTTCGCCGGTGCGAACGGTGTAGATGCCGACGATTGATGAGAAGATGCCTAGTCCGGCGATCACCATTGGTAGGAACATCGCTCGTAGCTGGGCAGTTTCGGTCGCCATGTCTGGCGGCATGATTCCGTTGGCGGTAAACGCTGCCGCACCGAGTGCGGCAGTGGCGAGAATCGAGCCCGCGTAAGATTCGTACAGGTCAGCGCCCATGCCCGCGACATCGCCGACGTTGTCGCCCACGTTATCGGCGATGGTGGCTGGATTGCGTGGGTCGTCTTCTGGAATGTTCTGCTCCACCTTGCCGACCAGGTCGGCCCCGACATCCGCCGCCTTGGTGAAGATGCCGCCACCGACCCGTGCGAACAGCGCCTGCGCGCTTGCACCCATACCGAAGCAGAGCATCGTCGCGGTAATGTTGGTGAGGCTGAGCGGGTCGAAGCCCATCTGTGGCCACACCCAGTACAGGAACGCAAACCAAATTGCGATGTCCATCAGACCTAAGCCGACGACGGTCAGGCCCATGACGGCTCCCGAGCGAAACGCGACTTGCAGCCCTTGGTTGAGTGAGATCTGTGCGGCAGCGGCCGTCCGGCTGCTGGCAGCCGTGGCAGTGGTCATGCCAAACCAACCCGCCAACCCCGAAAAGAACCCGCCCGTCAGAAACGCAAACGGCACGAACTCGCTTTGCACCTTCAAGCCAAATGCGGCAAAGCCGAGCAGCACGGCGATCACGAAGAAGAAAGCCGCCACGACTTTGAACTGCTGATCGAGATACGCATTGGCGCCCTTGCGGACATAGCCGGCGATCTGGCGCATCCGTTCGTTGCCTTCGTCTGCGCGTCGCATCGCTTCGAAGAAGAACTTCGCCTGGATGAGAGCGGCCATGGCGCCCGCGAAGGCAATTCCCCAACAGATCATTGCAAATTGCCCGTCAGAACTCCCACCCTCGGTTGCCGTGTTCTCAGCAGCTGCGGCCCAGGCAGGTGCTAGCGAAGCGGCCCCGCACATCAGGAATTGCACGGTTCGCTTCGCAAATCGCTGGGGAATGGATGATGTCTCCATGCTTCAATTTCTCCGATATCCGCCATGCCGCTGGGCGACGAAGCGACGTTGCTCGTCGTGCGGCTGTAGAGTTGTCTTACAGCGAACTCCTGCCTTGGAGTTCCCATCCCCGGAGTTTAAGGAAGCATCGCGAATCAGGGAACCGGGGAATCGCTAAAACCACGAGGTTTGTGGACCTCGGGCGCGATCGCGAACTAGATGTGTGCAGCCGGGTATGCATGCTGTGCGAATATGCTCGCTAGATCGTCGAGCCAACATTCGATAAGCGTGGCCTGATTGGCATTGCGGTCGAGTTGCACTTCTGCTTCCAACGAGCGGTCGAGAACCGCTAGAGCAAGGTCTTGCGCGGCAGCTCCCTGCGGTTGCAATTCGTGTAGCTCCGGGAGATCTGCGCTCTGGCTAGAACACGATGCGCGTAACAAGTGCCGGAAGTGGTTTGCGACCATCTGAATCGTCAGGCGGATTCGACCACGCCGTGCGTCGGCTTCTTTGCCGGCCTGATTCACAAACGCGGTCAGCTCGCTCGCCAGTCGCACGCTATCGAAGCGCGCGGGCGTGAGTTGCGGTAGCAGCGATCGCTGCATATCCCACAGCTCGGGATCGATCAACTCAGCGGCTTTGCTGAGGCTCCCATCGCAGACGCGAGCGAGCTGCTCGGCTTGGGCGGGGTCGGTGGCGATTTGTTGTTCGATGAGCAGCTGGCGCACCGTGTCGGGGCTCAGCGCAGAAAACCGCACCGTCTGCGTCCGCGATAAAATCGTCGGTAGCTGGCGGCCGCGACTGGTGCCGATCAGAATCATCACGGCACCAGGTGGCGGTTCTTCCAAGGTCTTCAGCAGACAATTGGAGCTTTCGACCGTTAGGTGATCTGCATCGTCGATGATCGCCACGCGCCGCCTGCCCATCTGTGGCCGCAACGACACATTGTGGCACAGTCCAACTTGGTTGCGATGGTCGCGATCACCCAAGAATAGCTCCACCGGCAACCAACGCTTGCCTGCGGGCAAACCGACCACATCGAGATCGGGATGATTCCCGGCAGACACAAGTTGGCAAGACTCGCACTCGCCGCACGGCTGGAGTTGGCCTGCTTGGTCGCGTGGGCACAACAGCGCCTGCGCCAACTTGACCGCAAATGTCCGTTTTCCGACTCCCGGTGGTCCCAAGAACAAGTAGCTGGCCGCCAGTCGCCCGCTCGCTAGGCTATGCCGAAACCGCTCAACGACCACATCGTGTCCGTGAATGCCTTGCCACATAGATCGTTTGCGGATTTCGGAATACGGAATTCAGTGAAAACAGGTGTTTAGCTTACTTGTTTTCTGAGCCTCCCGACACCCACGCGAATTCGAGCCGATCCCAATACGTAGGACGGTCTCTCAGGGCTGCACGTCCAAAGAGCTCAGATTCGGACGGCCCTGCGGGCCTTACTACGTGATGGGTTGTGGGATAGGCACTAACCACGAACCATTCGATCGCCGGGATTCACGCTTCTTTGTTCCCCCAGCTGCGCCGCTTGGGTAGAATTAGGGACGGAACCGACTTACTTTTCTGCGAGGCCGCCATATCGATGCCGCTCTCTCCCACACGACTGTTTACTTGTACGGCATGCGGTGCCATGTTGCCTATCGAGGCGGAGCATGTGGGCAAGAAATGCCGCTGTGGACGTTGCGGGATGGTCAACCTCGTCGTTGACGAAGAGACCCAACGGCGCCAAAAGGAAGAAGCGCGCAAACAGCAGCAGATCATTTACTTGTTCTGCCGCGTGTGTGACACGCGCATGGCGGTACGATTCAAAGACGTTGGCAAGAAAGCGAAGTGTCCTGATTGCGGCGGCCTGACCAGAGTGCCCCCGCCGCAGCAGCCTCGACCGCCACAGATTCCCGAGGCAATGCACGGCCAACAGTACGGGCTGTGGGGCGTTGACGATGCGCCATCCCCCGACGAGTTGGTCGCGAAGCAGCCGAAGTTCTATCCCATCTGGTGCCGCGTGTGTGACACGCTGATGCATGCCCGCGAGAGTCACATTGGGAAGAAACTGATCTGCCCCGATTGTGGCGCGAAAACGGCGGTGGTTGAACCGCCAAAGGAGGAACCTAAAAAATCGCCGCTCGTTCCTGATGGGCAGGAGTATCAGCTCGATGCAGCGCAGGTGCTACCGGCTCGCCCCGAACCGCAGTTTGTTCCGCCGGTGACTGAGGATCCCAAAGATGTGTTGCCGCCGATTCGCGAAGAGCGCCGAGATCGTCCGCGGCCGCCGGTGTTGCCCATTCTTCAAGGCGTAGCCAAGATGCTGGTCCGTTCTCCGGTCAGGCCGTGGTTCTTGGGGCTCAGCGCGTTCGGCATGACCATCGGCGGATTTATGATGGTCGTCGTCAGCGCGAATCCGGTCGCGGCGATCCCGTTCTTTATCTTTGCCTTTTTCGCATCGCTATTGGGTCTGGCAGGCTTCTGTTCGCTTTGCCTGGCCGTGCTCACTGAAAGCGCTGAGGGCAACGATCGGCTTTACAGTCCACCGGGCCCAGTGTTCTTGGATTGGATCGGGGATGTGTTTTACTTGCTGATTCCCGGCGTGATCGCCGTTGCACCGCCGGCGATCTTGGTGCGCGCGTTCGGTCAGACGCTGCCGTTTGAGCAGCAGGCGCTGGTCGTGTTGGGCGGATGGCTCTGCGCGTTTCCGTTTTTTCTGCTCTCATGCCTGGAGAATGGTTCGCCGCTGGAACCCTTGTCACCCAAGATCTTCGGCAGCGTGGCGAGGCGCCCTATTCACTGGCTGCTGATGGTGCTGGCATCGGCGGGGATATTTATCGCGGGCGGCTACGCCTACGTCGAATTGATGCGTGTGGCACTTGAGCGCTCGCTAATGTTCGCGTTGCTGGAAACGCCACTGTTCGTCGCGGTAGGCCTGCTTTACTTCCGCGTGCTCGGACGTTTTGCTTGGTGGCTGTCTGACTCGCTGGGAGTGCCCGAGCACGTTGATGAGTAGCCGTCGGGCGGCGGCCAGCGGCAGATTAGAGACCGCTTTGAATGCCGGTTTCTGCCTGTTGTTCGCGCTCCTATGTGTCTACGCTCCACGACTGTTGGCCTCCGACTCGCAGCAAGAGAATCCATTTCTCCCTCCGGGTCTGGAAGATAAGGGCTGGCCGTTCGTTCGAGGAGCTGCGTTCGACGGACATTCGCCAGAAATTCACCTTGCCGAGCGGTGGCCAGCGTCAGGTCCGCCGGTGTTGTGGGTCCGCGAATTAGGGCAGGGCTACTCGGCATTAGTTGCCTCTGGCGACCGAGTTTATACGCAGGCGCAATCACTCGCGGGGCAGTTCGTCTACTGCTTGGACGCCGATTCGGGAGAGACAATTTGGCGGTACCGCTATGCCGGACCATACCAACTCGCCGGAGTCTACCCGGGTCCTCGTGCAACACCCACGGTTAGCGATCAGTTTGTGTACTTTGCTGCGCCGGACGGCCTGATCGGTTGTCTCACGTGTGAGTCGGGCAACCTCGTATGGTCACGTAACGTGGTCGAGGACTACCAAGGAGACGGTGGGGTCGGCTTTGGATTCTCGTGTTCTCCGACCTTGGTGGATGGAATGGTCCTCTTGCCCGTCGGTGGACTTGGGGCGAGCATCGTTGCGCTTGATGCTGATGACGGATCTGAAATCTGGACGGCAGGCGACGATGCCGCGAGCTATTCGCCCGCCTATCCAATTACGCTCGATGGTCGATCGCTGGTGATCGGCTATATGGAAAACTCACTCGTATTCCACGACAGAAGCACCGGCGAGCTGCTTGCGCGGCGCGAGCTGTCTGCTGGCTACGATGAGCATTCGGCTTGGCCCATTTACGCTGAGCCTAATGTGTGGCTTTCAGGTCCATTTCGCGCAGGATCTCAGCTGTTGGAGCTGTCTGCGTCGGCGGAAAACGACAGAATTCAAACGGTCTGGGACAGCGCCGTTCTCTCCAACGATGTCGTTTCCAGCGTACTCGTCGACGGACATATCTACGGCTTCGATTTGTTCGAAGCACAGTCAAAAACGCACCGCCCTTCGCGCGGGAAGTTTCGCTGCATCGAAATGTCCACAGGAAGTGTGAATTGGTCTCAAGGTAGCGGCCGTCACCGCCGGTCGTTGGAAAAGACGGGCGCGGCAGCACAAGAAATCGGCCAGGCAGGAATTGTCGCCGCTGATGGCAAACTGATTCTACTCAATGAATTGGGCGATCTGATCTTGCTGCGCGCCGATGCGCAGCGCTACGACGAGCTCGCGCGAGCCAGCGTCCTGAAGGGTCAAATCACATGGACGCCACCCACACTTCATCGTGGGCGCGTCTATGTGCGCAATCACTCGCGTGCGGTGTGTGTTTACGTTGGCGAAGAAGATTTGTTGCGAACGGACGCCCCAGTGCTGGAGGTCGCGGATTTGCCACAACAAGAATACCGAGACTGGGCGACCCTCATTCTTGCTGTTGAGCCCGAATACGCGTTCGATATCCCGACGAATGAGTGGATGTGGAATTGGTTCGTGGCTTCACTGGCAATTCTGATCGTGGCAGAGTTAGGTGGATTGCTGACCAAGGTCTTACTTCGACCACTGCTTCGCAATTTTGATTCGCGCTCGATAGGCCGACTCATGGCCTTCGTTGTGGGCGTCGTCGGTACAACGATACTCAGCAGATCAGCGGGCGACTTTGTATTTACCTGGCCAGTCTGCTTGTTCGTCGCATTTGCAAATGCAGCCAGCCCGGCAAGAAACGAGCACGTGACTCGTCACCGAGTACTTCCGGCACTGACCAAGCGCATTCCACTGTTGTGCTTTATTGTCACAAGTGTGGCGTACTTTCTGGTATGTCGGCGGCTGAGTTTGGTGTTTGAATGGTCGTACCTGGCGGGATTTGTCGCCGCGCTACCATTGCTACAGATCCAGAAGCGCCTGGCGGGACGCATAGCCTGGTGGCTGATACTGGAATGGCTGGCGTTTACCGCCTTTTACGCCGCCGGGGTCGCGCTGCTAGTTTTCAAGTATTGACGGCACGACCGCGTGAGCTATTTGTCACTTGCGCGCCAATCTCGCGCGAACTCTTGATCCGTGAGGCTCAAACGATTCCACGGAACCTTGGATTGCTTGCCATCGGGTTTCAGCAACACCACGTGCTCGTCGGTCACTTCGATCAATTTGGCCAGCGTGCGATATTTGCCGGTGTTGTCGACCCATTCTCTGACGGCAGCTGCCTGCTCGATGGGTGCCTCTTCGTCAGCAGCGTGCTGGTGAGATGATGCTTCGACTTGAGCAATGGACTCGTCGGGGTCGTTTTCGGACGCCAGCCCGAGGCTTTCTCGCACCAGTTCTTGAAGCACTTCGTTGTCAGGCTGATTATTCGCAGTCGAACTCGGTGTTACTGACTCTGTTGAGGGCGCTTCGACTTCAGCCAGGCCGACTTCGCGAGGCGCACCACCGGCAGCAACTTTGTTGGACTGCATGAGCAAGGTCATGATCGGCGGGACAAACATTGCCAGCACGGCGGCCGTGAGCACGAGCTTGCTCGTTGGTGCCGCTTGGCCGCGATTTCGGGACGCGACGACCGGCTGCTCGGTTAGACACGCGCACAAGTCGGCATAGCTTTCGTTGGACGTGAATTGGCAGCCGGCGATGCTCCCGTCCGGGCTGTCGACCTGCCAGCAGATGCGTGCCTCGACGACTCGGGAATTGTCTTCGTTGTCGACGAGTGAGAGTTGCACTCGCTCGCCCACTTCGTAGTGATCGGCGGACGAAAAGCAGAACCCGCCCGAAGACAGATTGTGCAGCGCCGCGGAGACACCCTCCGCCTGCGCCTGACGACGTACCAGCGCCTCGGCAGCGATGTTCATCCGACGGAACCGTCGACGTTCCTTTCCTGCAGTCGTTGCTAAGAACGAGAATGTCTCGTCCGACAGGGGCGGCGCGATCGCACATCCCACTACCCAGTGTTCGTCATCGACGGCGCGAATGTGCCGGACCGAAGCGATGCCGCGATACTCGATTTCCGAATCAAGCACGTCGATCTCAAGCTGTAGCGCCTCTTCAAACCGCAAGTTCACCGGCACCCGCAGTTTAGCGCCATGTTGCGATACGTCAAGCAGCTCAGCCGGCAGCGGTTCGGAGTTCCCCTCGCCGGTACGCTTGATCGCCACATTGATCTGACTCGTGTCGGCGACTTTGAAACGAGGCGCTCTGGGGACGAAACTGTTTTCTGTGTCTTGTGCCATATCGTGTTGCTGCAACGGCAAAAAAGGGAATTCGTAGTGTCCGAGACTACAGCGGTGTGCTCAGTGAATCGCAGTTCGACCGAGCAAGAAATGCTCAGCTAAAACATAGCTCACCACGCTCCGAGGTACTCTTGAGGCGCGGCAACGATAGCTGCCATCCGCATAGGCCTTACAACCGATTTGGCCCATGCGATGCGATCGTTGTAAGTCGACCAGCCCGCCGGGGATTGCCGTGCATCGCCAAGTCATGCCGAGCATACTGATGGGAGTCCTGTTCACGGTCTCACCTTCCGTTGGGAGTACTCACACATGCCTTGGTACGCACAAACTGGCCCACGTCGGCGGCGATATGGCAAGTTTCAGTCGCAGGCGAAACTGGGCACAGAGGCTTCAGCAGGCGCTCAGTATCGCGGTTGGCACTACAGCTTCGTTGCGCATGCAACCGGTAGCGGAGTACAGCGTACGCGCTACGCGGTGTCGATTCGCGACGGCAATCAGAATCGTGTGGCTTACCTGCGCGACTGCGCTAGCATTGCTCAAGCGACCGAAGCGGCGAAGCGCTGGATCGATGACACGATGAACCGCATTGCGAAACGGCGCGCGGAAATTGGGCTGGGATCGCTGCCGACGCTGCCGAGCTAACTGCGGTTAGCGAGACGCGTTTAGGAGAAGTAGCGCACCGCGTTGCGAAAGATCTGCAGACCTTCGCCTTCGTCGCGTTGCGGCAGGCGCGTCCATTGTGGATGCTGCGTCGGATCGATGTAACGCTCAGGATGCGGCATCAGACCGAACACGCGACCCGTCGAGTCGCACATGCCGGCCACGTCGCCCGCAGAACCATTGGGATTATAGTCATCGGTGCTGCCCGATTGTTCGGAGTAGCGCAGCACCAGCTGCCCGTCACTTTCTAGTTTCTGGAACGCCGTTTCGTCGCGCACGACGAATTTTCCTTCGGCATGCGCGATCGGCAGTTGCAACGCCTCGCAGCCGGACAGGAAGACGCAGCGGTCGCCGCTCACGCTGACTCTTACCCAACGGGCCAAGTACTTTCCAGAGTCGTTCCATGACAGCGAAGCAGCTGCGCCTTGCTCGTCGTCGGTGTCGAGCAAGCCCGACTTGATCAGCACCTGAAATCCGTTGCAAATGCCGAGAACAAGCTTGCCTGCGGCACGGAACTCCTGCATCACGTCGGCCAGATGATGGCGAATCTGGTTGGCAAAAATACGACCCGCCGCCACATCGTCGCCAAAACTGAAACCACCTGGCACGCAAAGCACTTGGTACTCGGTGGCCAACTGTGGCGATTCCAGCAGCCGGTTTAAATGCAAAGCGGTCGCCTCTCCGCCGGCATGCTCAAACGCGTATGCCGTTTCGACATCGCAATTAGTGCCCGGGGCACGAAGAATTAGGATGCGTGGTTTAGCCATCTCTGGATCGCAGAATTTGAATATCGGAATGCGGGAGACGCCACGTTTCGATCCGCGCGCCACACTGGTTGAAACAAACAACTACCATGCAAGCGGCTGCTGCCAGGCCGCCTTCAACTCCTCTAGCCCAGCGTCAATCAATACTTCGCTGGCAACGGTTCCGTGAATCCGCAGTCGAGCATCGTCGTGCGTCTGACCGACCTGTGCCAGTGGTACTCCGGCCAGCGCTTCCGCGAAGGCGGCCGCACTGTCCGCAGTTACTTCGCACAGGAAGCGCGTGTTGGATTCCGAGAACAAGCGAGCCGCGTCTGACACCGAATCACTGCCGACCGAAACCTTGGCGAGCTGGATGTCCGCACCCACGCCCCCAGCGAATGCCATTTCGGCGGCCGCGACGGCCAATCCGCCTTCGCTCAGGTCGTGGCAGGATCGGACCATGCCGTGCTTGATCGCTTGATGTAACTTCGCGAAGGTGGTCTTCGCGGTTTCGGCATCAACTTGCGGTACCGTGCCCCCCTTCAAGTCGTTGACTAGCGCGAAGTGCGATCCGCCGAGTTCGTCATCGGTCGCGCCGACCAGATACAGCAGGTTTCCTGACGTTTTCAGATCCATCGTCACGCACTGCGAAACGTCTTCGACCTGGCCCATCGCGCTGATCAGCAGTGTGGCAGGGATGGCGATGGTCTGCTTGTCTCCGTCGGAGTCGACGTAGCTGAACTCGTTGTTGAGGCTATCCTTGCCGCTGATGAAGGGGGTTTCCAACACCAGCGATAGATCGTGACACGCGATTGCCGCGCGGACGAGGCTGCCCAGCGTCTCGCTCTTTTCGCAATCGCCCCAGCAGAAGTTGTCGAGGATTGCCACCCGGCTTGGATCGGCGCCAACGGCTACGCAATTGCGCATCGCTTCGTCGATGGCGCTGGTGGCCATGTGGTAAGTGTCGAAATCGCCGTAGCGAGGATTCATGCCACAAGAAATCACCACACCCCGTCGCGAATCGAGCACTGGACGTACTACTGCCGCGTCGCTGGGACCATCGCTCTGCACACCGACTAGTGGTTTGATCACGCTGCCGCCCTGTACTTCGTGATCGTATTGCCGAATGATCCACTGCTTGCTGGCCACGTTGTACGAGCCGAGGATCTTCTTCAGGTCGGCGGTGTAGTTGTCACGCGGCGGCAAGTTCAGCGGTTCGGTCGGCGCGGGAGTGTAATTTGCCTCGCGAATCACGGGCGGCCGGCCATTGTGCAGCATGTCCATCGACAGATCGCAGACGATCTGGTCGTCGTACTTCAGCACGAGCCGACCGGTCGGTTCAAACTTGCCGATGACGGTTGCTTCCACGCTTTCGTCGGCACATAGCTTTTGGACCTCGTCCCAATGTTGTTCGGGAACACTGAGCACCATCCGCTCTTGGGCCTCGGAGATCCAGATTTCGGTATAGGAGAGCCCGTCGTACTTGACTGGCGCGCGATCGAGCCAGACTTCCGCACCGATCTCTTCGCCCATCTCGCCCACAGCACTGCTGAACCCGCCAGCACCGCAATCAGTAATCGCCGAGTACAGCCCCCGATCGCGCATCGTCAGGATTGCGTCGAGCACCTTTTTCTCTTCAATCGCGTTGCCGATTTGTACGGCTCCGCCCGAGAGTGAATCGCTTTCGCTGGTGAGTTCAGCACTGGAAAACGTCGCGCCATGAATGCCGTCACGCCCCGTACGTCCACCGACGCTGACGATCAGGTCGCCTGGCTGCGCTTCCTTGAACGATTGGTCATGCGGAATCAGCCCGACGTTGCCGCAGTACACGAGCGGATTGCCCAGATAACGCTCATCAAAATAAATCGCTCCGTTAACGGTCGGGATCCCCATCCGATTGCCGTAGTCGCGCACGCCGCTGACCACGCCACGCATCACCTGTTTGGGATTGAGCACTCCCGGAGGCAGCGCATCGACCGGCGTATCCGGCGGAGCAAAGCAGAACACGTCGGTGTTGCAGATCGGTTTGGCAGCCATGCCAGTGCCGATGGTGTCGCGGATGACTCCGCCGACACCGGTGTTGGCACCACCGTAGGGCTCAAGCGCCGACGGGTGATTGTGCGTTTCAACTTTGAAAGCGAGATTATTTGTTTCGTCGAACCGCACGATGCCTGCGTTGTCGCGGAACACGCTGACGCACCAATCGTCGTCGCCCCACCCTGCGCGTAGCTGCTCCGTGGCTGAAAAGATGGTCTCCTTCAGCATGTTTTCAAATTGCAACTCACCGTTTTCGTCGCGATAGGCGATCCGACCGGCCAGTGTCTTGTGGCTGCAGTGCTCGCTCCATGTCTGGGCGATAGTTTCCAGTTCCACATCGGTCGGTTTGCGGCCAAGCTGCCCAAAGTGCTTCTGGATCGTTTGCATCTCGGCCAGCTGCAAATACAACTGCCCTTCGCGGCTGAGCCTCATGAGCCCGTCGTCATCGAGCGATTCCAGTTCGATTGTTTGCAGCGCGAATTGGTACTCACTGCCCAATTGAAGGTGATCGAACGGCAGCGGACCGAACACGACCTGTTCGATAGCATCGTTAGCTAGAATTCTGGCACCGATGGCTTCGAGTTGTTGTTGGTCGGCACCTGCGATCCAGTATTTCCGCAGCGTGCGAATCGCATCGATCGGATAACCAAAGTCGCGCGCGGCGGCCTCGGCACTTTGGGCGACCGGGTCCATCACGCCCGGCTTGAGCAGCACCTGCAGAAGCTGGTCGGACTGTGCGGCTGAGCCGGGAGTCGCTGTTAAGGTGGGGTCGCCAATGGCGGCGCACACCGGTTGTTCGACGATGCCGTCGGCGAACAAATCGCTGGCCAGCTTCTCCACCTCAGCGGGTTGCAACGAGGGGCTCTCAATCAGGAATCCGCGCGCGGAGCGAATTTCCAGACGATCTGCGATGCCAAGCTCGGCGGCATCGTCCCGCACACCGGCTGCTTCACGATCGACGACATCTTCGCGTGGATGGAGGTCAATTTCCCAGAGCATCGCGAGTCCGTTTTGCTTGTTGGAGGAAATGTTCGAGTTGAGTGTGGTCGTTAGCGAGCAGATTCGTGCGTGCGGCCTGCAATTGTGCTAGCAGGCGATCGAGCGATTTGATCAACTCGGGGGAGTTCTGGGCAAAGATCTGCGCCCAGAGCTGAGGATCTGCCGCGGCCACACGCGTGGTATCGGCCCACCCGGTTGCCGCCAACGAGAGCCAATCCTCGGGAGTGCACGCTGCTAATGCTGATGCAACCAAGTGTGGCAAGTGACTGGTAGAGGCTAAAGCCTGGTCATGCTGGTCAGGAGGCATCCGGACGGTCCGAGCGCCGAGCGACGCCCAAAAAGCCTCGGCCCGCTGGGTCGTTTCTTCGTGAGTCTGATCTGTCGGGGTCACGACGACCGCCTTGTCGACAAACAAGTCCCCCCGCGCGAATTCCGGTCCGCTACGGTGATCGCCAGCCAGGGGGTGGCTGCCAACGAAACCGGCGGTGTTGGCTCCGCCTGCTTCAATTTCGGCGCAAATCTTCAGCTTCGTGCTCCCTGCGTCGGTGACCAGCGCGGATGCAGGCGCTGCTTGCAAAACCTTGACGACGTCCGTCGCGACCGAATCCACGGGTGTCGCGACGATTACCACGTCGGCGTCAGCCACGCCTGCGGCGACATCGAGTGTTCCCTGGTCGATCACTTCGCACTGCAGCGCCCGATCAAGGCTCACCTGACGTCTGCCCACTCCCACGATGTGTTCTGCCAGACCGCGCTCTCGCAACGCCAAGCCAATCGACCCGCCGATGAGCCCAACTCCAATGATCGTGACTTTCGAGTTGCTGGCCATTGGTTGTCAAACGTGTTCGGTTTGGCAAGAAATGCCGTTTCTTTGGCCGCGTCGCGCGGGAACGGGAATTAAGCTATTGGACGAGTGGTCCGGTGGGCAGTTAAAACGCTGATTGTAGAGGGTTGGACGCGAGTCGCTAGGGGCGGGTCCGGTGACACCGCCGCGTGGCGAAAGCCACACCGAATCGGCTCTAATCCGCATAGCTGTCCTGCTCCGCAGGATTTATTTCTTCGGAACTGCTCTTCCCAACAGGGGATAAAATGCGGGAAAATACGGATCTCGCTAATACGAAACGAACTTTCTACACCGTCGTGCGGTAAGATACCTAGCGCACGCGGCAGCTGAGCTGACGATTGCCCAGGCCGCGACGTGTCAGATTGAAATCACCCGTTCGCTAGCGCTCTCAAGTACGGGGGCGCTCAGCAGTTCGTGCAGGGATTTGCGCCAGCGGGTCAAAGTGCCACCGCGAGAGATGAAGCTCGCCCAGAGAGATTCTTGCCATGAAACTCACACGACAAACACGAACTGCAGGTCTTTGCTTGGCCTTGACGATGATCTTGGGCACCAACGCTGCCTTCGGGCAAGAATGGGCCGAAAAGATGTTCAACAAACGCGAACACGACTTTGGCACGGTCGCACGCGGAGCCGAAACGGTCTATCGGTTTGAGTTGACGAATTATTACAAGCAGACCATGAAGATCTCCAGTGTCACGTCGAGCTGCGGCTGTACCAGCCCCTCGGTCGAAAATGAGACCTTCGACACCTACGAAAAAGCGTATATCGTCGCCAAGTTCAACACCCACAGCCACATCGGTCGCAAAGGTGCCACGCTTACAGTTCGATTCGCACCCCCGTATCGAGCCGAAGTGCAGCTTCGCGTGCACGGCAACATCCGCAGTGATGTGGTCTTTGAACCAGGCAAGGTGCAGTTTGGCAGTGTTGATCAGGGCATCGAGAAAGAGCAGCTCATCAAGGTCAACTACGCTGGGCGATCTAATTGGCAGATCGTCGATGTGACCAACGACAACGATCACTTCGAGGTCGAATTGGAGGAGAAATCCCGTTATGGCGGACAGGTGAAATACGGCTTGCTCGTTCGCCTGAAGGACAACCTGCCACCGGGCTACGTCAAAGACCAGATCACCGTTGTGACCAACGATGGACTTGCTGATTCTCAACGCATTCCGCTGATCGTCGAGGGTCGTGTGGTGCCGGAAATTTCGGTCACCCCCGAAGCATTGGTTTTGGGTGATGTGCCCTCAGGTGAATCGGTGACCAAAAAGATCATCGTGCGTGGCAAAAAGCCCTTCAAGATTCTCGATGTCAATTGCGGCGACGATTGCTTTACGTTTAAGACAGACACCGAATCAAAGCCGCTGCACATCGTCGAACTCACGTTCAATCCGGGGGCCCAGTCAGGTCCGGTCAAAGTGCCAGTGAAGATCACCACCGATCGTGGACCCAATCGCGACGCGAAGCTGATGGTCTCAGCTAAAGTGGTTGCTCCTGAGCCGACCGTCGAGCCAGATTCAGAATCGCAGGCTGACAACGACGATCAAACGAAAATCGCCGTTGATAGCGCTCGCATTGCCGGAACTGCTAGCAAGTAAAGCGCGTCGGCGTAGCCCTCATTGCTCTGGGATGCCAGCAGCGCACGACGCTGATTCTCCCATTCACGTTGACACGCGGGCGGCAAGCTGCCATAGTCCCGGCCCGTTCTGCCTGAACGGACGCACTTTTCTCAGATTCTACCAATCGCTTCACGCGCATGATTGCGAGCCATCAGTTCGAGATTGGCTGGTTACGTCGCCTCCCAGGGTGTTGGTGCGCGCTGTTGGCGATAGTGATTTCTCTGGTGCCGATAACGGTCTCCAGAGCACAGCAACCACAGAGTGTCTTTGACGACGCTGAGGAGATCGATTCGGCCGACGCTGAGTTTTACGATCCTGAGGCGGCCCAGTTTGATAGTTGGGATCCGATCGTTGAAGACGACTCTTGCGACAGCATGTACTGTGCGCCGCACGAGCGACCGCGACTGACGCCCTTCGATTGGGTGCGTCATCTGGGCTTTCGCCACTCTTCGACGCACGGCCGACACGTCGGTCGGGGCTTGCCGTTGGAAGGCAGCAGTTGGTTGAATCGTCCCTACCACATCGATTGGTTCTCCGGGCCGCTGCTGGGCGACGATTTGGTCGACAACACCGTGGCGCAGGACAACGAACTGTTCGGCGGCCTGCGAGTTGGCTGGGACATCGACTATTTCTGGGGCCTGGAAGCGCGATTTGGCTGGGCCAATCCCAATGTGCAGTTCATCGAACCGCAGCCAGTGGCGGATAACGGCAGCTACTTTATCAGCGACGTCGATCTGCTGTACTACCCTTGGGGCGACTCCAAAGTGCGTCCTTACATGCTGCTGGGAGCCGGCATGGCACGGATCGATTTCGTCAATGCGGCCGATATGAGTTTCAATACGACACTATTTACGATGCCTTTTGGCGGTGGCATTCAACTGAGGCAGTCGCCATCCATCGCGTGGCGATTTGAAGTGCTCGACAACCTGTCGTTCGGCTCCGACGGAGTGGACACGATGCACAATGTGTCGTTTACGGCCGGCATGGAATTTCGCTTCGGCGCGCGACCCTCGTCCTATTGGCCCTGGCGATCTAGCCGCAGGTATTGGTAGCCTAGTCTTGAGTCTTGCTGGATTCATGGCCGGAGATACTATCGATGCCTGTCTATGATGCAATCGTTTTGGGGACCGGCGGCATCGGCAGCGCCGCGCTACTGCACCTCGCCCAACGTGGCTGCAAAGTCTTGGGCATCGATCAATTCGTTGGTCCACACGACCGCGGGAGTTCGCATGGCCAGACGCGGATCATCCGACAGGCGTACTTCGAGCACCCCAACTACACGCCACTGCTGCTGAAGACCTATCGCCTGTGGGACGAGCTCGCAGACCGTGTGGGCCGGCAACTCTACTTCGAGACGGGCGTCCTGCAGATTGGTCCCGCCGACGGCGAGGTTGTGGCGGGCGTGTTCCGCTCCGCCGAGATGCACGGCCTACACTTAGAGCGTCTAACCCCAGCAGAAATCGAGCAGCGCTGGCCGGCGTTTGTCGTACCCGCTCACATGATTGGCGCGATCGAGCACCATGCAGGCTATCTGCTGGTCGAGCAGTGCGTCGATGCACACCTGCAGGCGGCGACCGAGGCCGGAGCCGAGTTGCTGAGCCCCGCTGCTGTGGAAGCTTGGAAACCAGGGCCGCCGGTGACTTTGCAGACCAGCGAGGGCGAACTTGCGGCCGAGCACTTGATTGTCACGGCGGGCGCTTGGGCCGGGCAATTACTCGCAGACCTGCAGCTCAATTTAGAGGTGCGTCGCAAGAGCCTGTTTTGGTATCCGCCCAACTCTGGCCAGGAAGCCGCACATCGGGAGCTGCCGTGCTTCTTGTATGAGCTGCCCACGGGAGTGTTTTATGGCATGCCGCAAGTTGATGACCGTGGGGTGAAGATCGGCGAACACTCGGGCGGGCAGGTGATTGGCGATCCACTGCAAGTGGATCGAGAAGTTGATCCGGAAGATCGAACTGCAACGGGAGCGTTTGCCCAGCAGCATTTGCCGCAACTCACCCGACAGCACCGCGACCACGCCGTGTGCATGTACACGATGAGCCCTGATCAGCACTTCATCGTGGACCGTCACCCAGAGCACTCGCACGTCGCGTTCGCGGCAGGGCTATCGGGGCACGGTTTCAAGTTCGCGCCAATCCTGGGCCAAGCACTGTCGGAACTCGTGCTCGACGGCGGAACGCCGCTGCCAATCGAATTCCTCCGGCTTCGCTGATGCGATAGGCGCGCGAGGCTAAGCCATCCAGTCCATCAATGCCAACAGGGCCATCACTCCGCCCATGAAAACGAAAATCCAGAGCGCGAAGCGCACGGCATGGTTCAAGATCGGAGCGATCGTCTCGTGACGTGTCGCGGCGCAGACGAGGCTCACACTGACGATCAGCGGCAGCGCGTACCACAGATTCATGTCGGCGAGCAGCGGTACAATGGTTGGCAGCATGGTAAGCTTTGTCAGCTAATTGGTGGGTGCACGGGCAATTGGCAACTCGCCGGTCAGGACGAGGACACTTTCGTCTCCTCGGCGTTTTCGTCTTCTGTGCCGTCTTTGTCGGCTTTGCCTTTCTTTTTCTTCTTCTCTGGCGTGCGAATAATCAACGGACCGCCGGCCGCGTCACAGATCACCAGCACATTGAGTAGGCCCGCCACAACGGTGTAGACCGTACCCAATTCAAAGAACGGGTGATTGTCGATAATCCACTTCGCCAGTTCATTGGGTTGCGTCGCGGGATTGTCGGAATCATCGGTTGATGGCTGAGGATCCCGACTGGGTGGCGCCATAAACCCATTGAACAGCGGCTCCTTACCATCTTCCACACGCTCGCGTTGGATCAGCATCGGAGCGCTGGGCAAGCCGACGCCCAACTGACACAGGTACTGCCAGCGATACTGTTGTTCCCAATCGGTTGCCGCGTAGACGACCTTCCCGCCGCCCACGTACAACCCATAAAAAAACGTGCCCAGTATGCAGACGAAGAACAAGATCCCTTTGCCCGTCCGACCTTGATAGATGTGTCCCAGTCCGGGCAGTGCCCAGGCGAGCAGGCCGGCGACCCACGGATTGCGGAGGTCGATCTCGATCATCTCGTCCGATTTATCGGGATCGAAACCGGCGGGAATCTTCGTGGTGACCATGGCTTGTCCTGCTAGGGACCGATGACGGGAGTGGAAACCAGCATTTTAGGCCCAAACTCGGCGGATTCACAGATCAAAGGCCGATGGCACTCCCACAGCTGTGGTATACGCTCTGCACTCCCAGTTCTTGCCAAGCCAGCCCAGTTTTCACAAAAAAACACACGCAAGCATGCCTGGCAATCGCGAGGGCATGGCCATCGTGTGCTTAGGTACTTGGGCAGTGTCGCAACTGTGCGCCGACGAGCGAGTTCCCGCGCTAGCGGTCCGACTCGTCGAGTCCCCAGCTGCCGATCAGAGTTTCAGAGCCGGGGGTCATCTCGCGCAGTTTGCGGACGATCTCTTGCTTCTCCGAGGGAGTCGCCTTGGCCAAGCGGCCTTTCAGGTGCGTAAGCTGTTGCCGACGCTTGCGTCGACGCTTAATTTCTTTCTGACGTTCGCTGCAACCCACAGCTGTTCTCCTGCTTGAGAATAGGCAATTTGGAATTCCTTTTTTGTAGCAATGACGGGCCGCGCGGTCAACGAGCGGTGAGGCGGAATGACGAAGGACGAGACACTCTATGGCCACGCTGATCGTGTCGTGTACACGCCTCACTTCCGCATTGGGTATTTGGGTATTTCGTCATTTTCTCCCTGCCTAGCAGGCACCTCCGGCCGCGAGTACAATAAGTCGTTTATTTTCACATCACTCCCGATTGAGAAATTGAAGTGCTACGTACTCATACCTGTGGCGAACTGGGCGAAGCCCAAGCGGGCGAAACCGTAACCCTGTGCGGCTGGGTCGACAGCTACCGCGACCACGGTGGCGGGTTGTTTGTCGATCTCCGCGATCGCTATGGCGTGACACAAGTGGTTTTCAACCCACCGGATACCAGTCCTGAGCTGATCGACGCAAGCAAGTCTTTGCGTGCCGAGTACGTGATCAGAGTCACAGGAACTGTATCAAACCGGCTTGCAGGCAAAGCAAACCCGAAAATGAAGACTGGTGCCATCGAACTTCGGGTAACAGAGTTCGAATTGCTCAACGAAAGCCTCACGCCGCCGGTCTCACCGGGCCAGCAAGACCAGCCCAACGAAGACCTGCGACTCAAACATCGCTATCTCGATCTACGTCGGCCCGAGATGCAACAGACGATGCTGCTGCGGGCCCGCATGATCAAATCAATGCGCGACTACTTCGACGAGCACAACTTCGTCGATGTCGAAACGCCCATCCTCGGGCGCAGCACGCCCGAAGGCGCTCGCGACTACCTCGTCCCCAGCCGCGTGCATGAGGGTACCTTCTATGCCTTGCCGCAATCACCGCAGCTGTACAAGCAGATCCTGATGATGGCGGGCTACGATCGCTACGTGCAAGTGGCGCGCTGCTTCCGCGACGAAGACCTGCGTGCCGACCGGCAGCCGGAGTTCACCCAGCTGGACGTCGAGATGTCGTTCATCGATCAGGAAGACATCATGGCCGCCATTGATGGGCTGGTGGAGAAGCTCGCCCAGGAAGAACTCGGCCTCGACGTGCAAACCCCGCTGCCACGGATGACCTACGACGAAGCTATGGAACGTTTCGGCCACGACGCGCCCGATCTGCGGTTCGCTCTGGAAATCGTCGACTGTTCCGACCTGGCTGCCAAGAGCGGCTTCGGCGTGTTCAGCGGAGCGGTCGAAGCAGGCGGTGCAGTCCGAGCCATCAATGTGAAGCGCGGCACCGAGCAGTACAGCCGCCGCGGCATCGACGCACTGACCGAGTACGCCAAAGAGTTTGGCGCGAAAGGGCTCGCCTGGTTCAAAGTCGAAGACAGCGGTGAGTTGGCCGGTGCGATCACGAAGTTCTTTGAAGCCGATCTGTTGGCGGAGTTCGCCGAGCGCCTGGGAGCCGAGCCCGGCGACCTCATTCTGTTCGCCGCCGCCGACTTTGCTAGCACCTGCAAAGTGCTGCACGCCCTGCGCACCAAGATCGGCAAGGAGATGAAGCTCTACGACCCTGACGCGATGCACTTCTCGTGGATTGTCGAGTTCCCCATGTTCGAGTACGACGACGAGGAAGGGCGCTGGCAGGCGATGCACCATCCGTTCACCGCTCCGCTCGCCGAGCATCTCGAACTGCTAGATTCCGACCCAGGCAAGTGTCGCGCACAGGCGTACGACTTGGTGATCAACGGTAGCGAGGCGGGTGGCGGCACGATCAGAATTCACGACTCGGCCACGCAAGCCAAAGTTTTCGGTCTGCTGGGAATCGACGAGG
>JANQQA010000053.1 GCA_028285205.1 Bythopirellula sp.
GCCCGCAGCGGCCGACCGCCTGCGATGCCCCCACAAACTGACCGAATATGAACTCCGGCTCCATGCGGTAGGCGTTGCGGCTGGCGACATACACCTCCAGGCCGAAGTACGCGATCACGATGAGGATAAACGGGATGGCGCTTGCCTTCATAGCGGGCCTGCTCGAGCAGCGGCTCTCAAAGCACGACGTGTGCCGACTCTACCGCCGATAGCCGGGACTCGGCAACCAAACGGCGGTGCTAGGTTGGAGCGGGTGATGGGAATCGAACCCACGTCATCAGCTTGGGAAGCTGAGGTTCTACCATTGAACTACACCCGCTTTTCAGTTTTGAACTAGACAGTCAAAATAGACTCAGAGCCTATCGTTTTGCAACTGAGACGAAAACTGACGCTACTTTGCGTCAAGGAGATTTTAGCGCGTTCTATGCGACGGTTGTGATTCGCTGCGACGTTCTCACCCGAATCGATAGTTGATCGTCTCCAATAACATGGCACAACTAGCCGAATCGTGGTGGCGCAATACGGTATGACTCAAGGTCGAAGACCACCGCGTCCGCTCCATGGACTAGCCCGTGTGTCTCCATTATGAACTCAAACGCTTCGTGATTTGTTATCTCGATGCTTCGTGGTACCTCATGGCAAATTATGTGCCGTTTTTCGAACATGTTAGCTAGCGTGACGTAGTGTCTATCCGATAATGGAGGGCCGTCCCTCTTGACAACTTCGGCAATTCTTTTGCGAAAATCGAATCCTACGAGGGTCGACATTGCCCTGTAAGCATCTTCGATTCGATTGATTGATATATTGTGTGCGACGAATTCGCCAACGGTAATTGTCCGACCTCCTATTGCCAACGCTTCCGCTAGGTTGAGTGAAACGTTCAGGTTCTTGGCGTTAGTCCTGTAAGCCTCGTTGCCTTCGAAGTTAATGAGCTTGGCGATTAGCGCTTGAAAGTAGTTCTGAACTATTGCGACCAGAGCTACCGGAATGTACTTGTACAGTTCATGGGTGGACTCCCTTTTATGTAACAGGTCAAATTTTTGTTTCTCGTAGGTATCAAAAAGCACAAGTATGTGACTGCCCGCCTCAGTCAGATTCTCGCTATCGGTCTTCCGCTTTCGACGATCCACAATTTCCTTTACTCGGTCGCGTTTGCTCATTGATCTTTATCCGTTATTCCAACATTCCGTTATCATCAAGCCACTTGCGACCCTCTGGCTTAACAAATGCTCCTTCCACGCCACGGCCAACAAAACCAAGTTCACGAAGCCTATCCATAGCCAGAGTGATTCGCTGGTCGCTCATCTGCTCACCTGTGAGGCTACGTCGTTCATAATACGATGGGCGACGGAGCTCATACATTCTATCTTCCGAGAGTGCCTTAAGTACCCGCGTCTCCTCATCTGTCAACTCAGGTTTGTTCGATTTCTTATTGGCTGCTTCGTTGATATTCACCAGCTCAGCGTTCTCTGCTTTTAGGCTATCCCTGTGGGCCTTCATCCTGAGATATTGGCCACGAGCGTTGTTCAGTTCTTTCTTGGTATTGTCATGCGCCTCTCGTTCTGCCCTAAGTGCTCGAACATCATGAGCAGCAATCAACTTATACAGCCCGATAAGGATTGGAACGATAGCAACAACAGTCGTTATTGCTGTCGGCCAGTTTATTGATCTCAACATTTCTTCAATCACGCCGCCTCCCGGGAAGCCCCAACGTTCAACGGTGGAAGATATGATCGCTGTATGCCCGTTGGACACACAGAGAGGCCAAAACTGAGCATACTCAGAGAGCCTGCCGGAATCAGTTGGTTACCTTTGGGTGATCTAACTCATTGAAAGCGGTGGTCATAGGCCATGGAAATCAAGCAGTTATCAATGTGTATCCATCTCAGCGACTCTATTTGGGAAGCTGAGGTTCTACAATTGACTACACCCGCGGATCAGGGGGTCGCCTCAAGAGCGGGCGTGCACCAAATGAGCGTCATTGGATTGTATGTGATTTAGCGGCTCAGAAAAATTGCTCGGGACTCGAGCAGCAATGACTCGACCGTTGTCGGCAGGATGGGTGCCGGAGACATCGGCTTCCAGCCCGTCAAAACATGACAGGTCTTTCAAAAATCGCCCGCTTCCAGCTGCGCAGAAGCTAGTCAGGCAGCAGCCCTAAGAATATTGATCGGCGCGAGCTCCGGCTTCCGGCATTCCGCAAGCTTCAGCACACCCGTGTAGATGAGTGCGTGCTGTCCGGACAAAGATGCATGGCTGACCATGTCCGTCAAAACCATCCATGCGCTGAAGGGCTCGAAGCGGAATACCTGATAGTCGTCGTCCTGCTCCTGGAAGGACGGCGTGTCCTTCATAAAGTTGTGGAACTTTCGCATCACGCGATCGTAGGGGCTGCTATCGAGCACCGTGGCGAGGGGCAAGCCTATTCTCGCGAGTCCGTTGAGCGTTGACGTGCGCAGCCTGCCGAGCGCGCCACGTTCCAGCGTCGGCGTGAGGTCTTCGTACAGACCCGCTGCTTTCCCGTAGGCGCGGAACAATTCCGGGAACGCACCCTTGCTGGCCCAGACGCGATCCACTGATGGATTCACGTTGACGAAAAAGCGCAGGAGACGATCGCCGTTCGTCGCACCATACGCGCCGGCATCGATGTGTATGAGTTCGTTGCTGGCATGCGGCTTCAGGTTGCGGCCCTTCTCTTCCAGCGGCCTGAAACTGCTGGTGCCCGCACGCATGTTGGTGGACAGCGTCGGCATCGTGCGCGTCAGAAAATCCGTCACGCGGTCGCGGTGAGCCGACAGCACTTCGTGCGCAATGTCAGCGACCGGCGAGGCGTCATCGAGTCCGGTGACCCGGCCCGCTTCCGGGTGGTAGCTCACGTTCTTGCGCTTGAGCTGGCGCGGCAACTCTTCTCGCAGACGTTCCAGTTTGTCGTCGGCCGGCAGCTCGATCGGACAGGTCGTGAACTTGACGATCTTGCCGCTTTCCAGATGATCGCCGATCTCGTCCGCAGGTGCCGCTGCAAGTCTGTCGTTGTCATAGATCTCGAGCATTGTTCACTCCTGACTCTTGCGAATCATCGTACGTAATCTCGA
>JANQQA010000064.1 GCA_028285205.1 Bythopirellula sp.
GAGAATTGACCCACCCCCCCTACGTGAATCCGATCGATGCTTTGACCATCGCCATGACACCAGCACGGACGGCATCAGGGAGGTTGTGCCAAACTTCAATGACGGTTGCTAATTCAGGATCGAGGGCGCACTGTGATGTGGGAAGTGCGCCGGATTCTGCGCCGTCCCTTGTGTGAGATGACGTTTTTATCGCGCGAAGCGGCCTAGGTTCGATTCCCGCCGCCTCCACTTTTCCCCATCTGTGTCAGGTGGGGTTTTTTTTATGCCTGTCAGTGTCACAAGGTGACGTATCGTCGGTCCTTACGTCATCACGTCCTGCGTCCCGTCTGTGACGCTTGGTGACGCCTGAAGACTTGGCAGGAAGGCTAGAGACGGCTGATTTCCTGCCAATATCCTGCCAACTTGCCGGTAGGCTCTTGAGGAAATCGGCCAAGCACGTTTCGACTCAATCGACTCGGTTACAAGGAAAACGCAGCAGCGTCCAACTGCTATCGCTTGGCGGACGGAGATCTCGCAATCAGGTTTAGAATTCACCCGTAGGTTCGTACCCGACTAGTTGCACGGAATGCAACCATTGCTTCAGATTCTCCACCGAGCTTGCCAGTTGTGTCCACTGCAATTGTACCCACTCGCGGTGCTCGGTCAGGTCTTTCGCCTGCAGCGGACATTTGGAACCTTTGAGCAATGCGTCCAGGCTCCCATCCTCGCATACAACGGGAAAGAGCGGATAGCTCGCACAATCGAGCGGCTTGTAGCCGCCGTCACAGCAGGCCTTGTCCTTGGCGTGGCAAGTCGCCAGGTACCCACCCGCCCCATCTGGCGTCGTCTGCAGATGTGTGATCGGAAGGCCAGCCTCTTCTGCCCGTTCCAACTCGCCCGGATAGAGCACAATGAAGTTGCCGTTCGCAAATTCGCAGCAAGTATGGTTGCACCCTTGATGGGGGCATCGCTCCAGCACACCATTGATAATGATCGGCAAAAGAGATGACATGGCCCCTCCGTTCCGTGCCAGAAGGTACTACTCGAGTGGAAAGACTTGCTTTGGCTGGGGTGGCTCGACACACTCAGCGACTTCCACCGTATCGTACTCGCCACCGACAAAATCGCGCACATGCGACAAGTCGACATTCCAATGATCGGACGGAACGGCCAGCTTGCCCGTGGTATGACGCATTTCGAAGATATGCTGGGGGCAGGCGATCCCACTGAGCCGCTCACGCAGGCGGCTCATCAGCATGACCTCCTCGTCGAGACTCATGACGAACCGCATCGTCGTGGCGATTGGATGACAATGATAGAGGTAGTACGGACGTACGCCCAGCTCGGCAAGCCGGGTGAACAGTTGAGTGAGCACCTCTAGATCGTCGTTGATACCCTTCAGAAATACCGACTGGCACAGCAAGATCGCCCCCAGTTTCCGCAGTCTGCGGATCCCTTCTTCCACGTCCTCCGTCAGTTCATCTGGATGATCCACGTGCAAACTCAGATAGAACGTGGGGCCAAGCGAAGCAATCTCAGCGAGCAGATCGTAGTCGACCTTGGCGGGCAGTTGTAGCGGAAGACGCGTGTGGACGCGGAGGATGCGCACGTGAGGAATTTTCGCCATCTGCTGGCAAGCTAAGCGCAGCCCATGGGGATGCGTGAGCGGATCACCCCCGCTGAAAATCACTTCGCTGATTTCGTTATGCTCAGCAACGAACTGCACTGCGTTTTCAAGCTCTTCGTCGGTGAGCCGCCCTTCCTCATCAAGTCCAACCCCTACACGATCTTGACGTTCACAGTAGCGGCAATTGGCAGCGCACGTGTAGCTAAGCAAGATGATCACGCGGCCTGGATACTTGTAGACCACACCCTTGGTGCGCGTCAGCTGTTTCTCGAGAAACAAGTCGACCTCTCGATTCGCCGGCACGTTTTCGTGCTCTGGATCGAAAAAATACATCTGCCGAATGGCGTCGCTTTGAGATGCCAGCCCACGCAGATGTTCGGTAGTCTTCTCTGCAAATCGATCTTCAACGATGTTCGACATGGAGGTGGCTTGTCTGCTGGAATCCGCTATTCACTCAGTGGTTGCGTCACAATGGTTGTCTCGTCGATCGCGAAGTCCGTGATGACTTGCGGCGTACCATCGGGCCAGTACACGGTCACGCCGTCAACGCTGCGGTCGTCGCCTAGCCCGATTGTCACGGGCAATTCGACCTGTGACAAGTAGCTTCGAGTCGGCATAACCTGTCGCTCGAAAGTGCGGTCGCCCTGCATGACGACGACGCGGGCGCCAATGGCATCGCGATTGCACCTGGTTCCCACCAGCCGAAATCTCAAGTAATGATGCTTTTGCGGCGTTTCATTCCGCAACAGTGCAGGCGCATCGCCGACTTGCGTCACTAACAGGTCAAGATCACCATCGGAATCGATGTCGGCGTAGGCTGCTCCGCGGCCAACCAGTGGGGTCGCAAGTCCAGCTCCATCCTCGACCTCTACGGCCAGAAACTCGTCGCCGCTCTCCATTCCTGCATTCCAAAACAACCGCGGCGGCTGCCGATAGTGCTGGCTTTTCTGCACCAGGTTGATGTCGTTCTCGATATGTCCATTGGCTGCAAACAGATCGAGTCGGCCATCCTGATCGGCATCGAGAAACAGCAATCCGAAGGCAAGATCGCCGCGCGTGGGTGGCCCCAATCCTGACGGGATGGCGTCATCGGTGAAGACCAGCTCTTTTCCCGCACTGACATATAACGCGGTCATCTCGTTGGCAAAATTCGCCACAGCGACGCCGAGGCAGTCGTCGTTTCGAAAACATCCCGTGTCGATACCCATCGCACCCCGCGCTTTGCCGGTCGCGTCGAAGGCAACCCCAGCCTCGATTCCTTGTTCTTCAAACGTACCGTCCTGTCGATTGACAAACAGCAGGTTGCGAACCGTGTCGTTGGCCAGGAAAATGTCGATCCATCCATCACGATTGGCGTCGACAGGCGCGACTCCCAACGTTTTCGCTAGCGGCGCCGAGGTGATCAGGTTCTTCTGCTGCAGTCCACTTGGCGACGAGACGTCGCTGAACGTGCCATCGCCGTTGTTACGATACAGATAAGGGAAGGTGCCCTCAAAAGAAAACGGCGGTCCGTACGCGCGGCCAATTCCCGTCAGTCGGAAATCCTGGGCCAGATCGATCTCTTTCGACCAGGCAACATAGTTACCAACGATCAGGTCGAGAAAACCATCGTTGTCAAAATCGATCCATCCGCAACTGGTGCTCCACGCCGTAGCGTCGCCAGCTACCTTTGCCTGTTTGGTCACTTCGGTGAACTTGCCGTTGGAGTTCTTGAATAGGCAATTCTCTCCGATCGCGGAAATGAATACGTCGCGGTAACCATCGTTATCGTAGTCGCCAACTGCAACCCCCATGCCATAGCAGGACAACGACAACCCTGACTCTTGTGAAACATCCGTGAACTTGCCCGTGCCATCGTTGGCGTAGAGCCGCGTCGTGGTAGGACCCACATCCTTCGCCCAGGGCCAGTGGGATGAGTTCACCAGCAGCAAGTCCTGATCGCCGTCTTGATCGTAATCGAAGAATGCACATCCGCCACCCATCGTTTCAGGCAGCAGTTTATCACCCGTCGCACCATTCTCATGAACGAAATCAATGCCTGCCGCTTCAGTAATATTGGTAAACGAAAACGAAGGAATCTCTGCCGGCGGTGTTTCACGGATTTTTGGCAGCGCCACTGCACGAGTGTGCTCGGGCAGCTCGGGTTTCGGTCGATTGGCCCACCAGACCATACCCGCGCCAATCACGGCCACAATCCCCAACACCAGGAGCGACCGGCGCAACGCTCGACCGATGATGGCTTCGTCTTGAACACTTGAATCTTCGGTCATCGGTGAAAAGGTTCTCCAGGCCTCGCTGGGCTACTTCGCCACGCCATCGCGTTGTAGGTCGTACACGACCACTGCTTCTGCTGCATGATTCGCCGCCGGATACTTTTTGCGGGCTACAGCGACGGCCCGATCGCGCGCGTTGTCGTCCGGCTTGTAGGCCAGATGCCGCTGGCGATGATACTTGGCCCGCGCGGAGTCGCCAAGCATCTGGTAGAGTTGCTGCAGGTGATAATGGGCATCGACATTCTCGGGATCGAGCGTCAGCGTTTGTTGAAACTCGGACACTGCCTCTCGATACTTCGCATCGCGGCTCTCCGCTAACGCAACTCCACGCAGTCTGCGACCCTGGTCAAAAAGTGTCTGCCCAAGTAGATTACGCACGACGTAGTCCTCACGGAAATCGAAACCGCGCGCACGCATCGCGGCCGTGGGCGGTGCGAGCACGCTGCGAAAATTCTCTTCCGCCACGTCGAGGTAACCCTGCTGCCGATTGACCATGCCGCTAAGCCACGCCAGAGTCCATTTGGGTGCCTCCGGATTCTCAAACTGGGCCGCCCGCGTGAGCGCATCGACCGCCTCGTCGAGGCGTCCTTCGTTAAAATACACACGTGCCAGATTAATCGGGCCATCGAAACGCTCGAGTTGCTCCACCTGCTCGAAAGCCGCCTCTGCCTGTCTTAGTTCTCCGGTGCCTTTAAGCAACAACCCAATGCCATAGTCGTTCCACCGCTGCCAAGCTGGAATTGGGCTGGCTGGATGGGCACTACCTTCACTCGCGGTGTCTGCAACATCAAATACGACGAGGTCGCCTCCAAGGTTAGTGATGGGGAGTGGCTCCCCGATCTCGGCATTGCCTTGTTGACCTACCGGTTGGATGAAGTGCACCAATTTCTGGTCGAATTTCCGGTAGAGTAGGCGTGCCTCCACGGTCAGTTCGCCCTTGGCATCATCGGGAACACGTAGTCGATAGTGGACTGTCTGGGCCGCTCCGGGCGGGATTTGATGATTGTACAGTGGGACAAAAATGTCCTGGGCGTTTCGCCGCGCGATCCGGTTGCCCTCGCGATCAAGCATGAACACGTTCACGAAATGAGCCCACGGATCCACGGTGCCGTCGTCTTGAAGTCCGCCGCTCTCGCCGACGACGCCCCCCTGCTGGTCGGTCACCCGCACGTGCAGCCACAATTCGTTGGAATCCGACGTGCCCTGAGTTAGATGATGACCTAGCGTCAACGTGCGAATGACCGTATCGACCAGATACGTCTTCCCGGGCTGCAATGCTGGAATCTCCGGCCGGATGGGCGCAGTCAACTCCCCTTCGATTCGACCTTCCGCTCGCAGACCAAAAATGTCGACTCGCACGCAGGCTCGCAAAAACTGCTGATGTTTCTCTACAGACAATGGATCGCCACGCCAATGCGGCAGTGCGGTGTTCGCACCGACGAAAAAGTGGTCATGGATGCTTCGCTCGTCAGCACCGTCGAAGCGTTGCGCGGCAAAGTCGTCAGACGCCTTCAGGGGCATATGGCAGCGATTGCAATCTGAATCCGCCTGATCTGGATAGTAAAAGCTGCGGGCACCATGTCCCGATACGCCACTGAGGTGGAACGAATCGAAATGATTCTGACCGCGGAGCCATTTGTAGTCGTTCAGCTCCTTGGGCAGATGCACCTTGTGACACGTACTGCAAAACTTCGGATCGCTGTGGAATGGTTTGAGAAATGTCTTTTTATGAAACGACGGCTTCGCCTTGACGAGTTGACGATTGATCCACTGCAGCACACCATGATCACTATAGGCAAAAGGATAATGTAATGGCTCTTCAATCGTGTAGTCGGCATTGCCACGCGAGCTATTGACGTTAGTGATCGCATGGCAAGCGGTACAGGTGATGCCCGCGTGGGCCGTGGGATTATTCACGTCGTCGAATTGCGGATCGTCGAATTCACCAGAAAAGAACGGTACTGGATCATGACAACCGGCGCACCACCGCGACCGGCGGACAGAGCCCTCGCGGTCTAATGAGTATCTCCGCGTCTCGCGGACACTGGCCAGGTAGGCGGGGTTGTTGAAGGAGCTGAACCGATGCGCACTATCTGCCCACCCGGCATGGGCATCCGCATGGCATTCCTGACAGTAGGCGTCGTTCTGCAGCGCGCGTTGCGGAATGAATTTGCCATTGGCAGTGCGTGCCAGTGAGGGTTCGAAGTACTTGGACCCCTCCTCGGATCCAGCCTGGTACCAGGCTCGCGGATCCGATTGATGCATCACGACGGCAAGCAGAGCAGCCACCCCGACCATCGTCAAATAACTCAGCCCCACACGCCACTTGATCGGCGGCCCAGCTAGGCGATGCAGCCAGTAAAGCCAGATTGCGACCAGTGGGCAGACAACATGAATCCAATAAAACACATTGCGCGTCGCGGCGTCGCGAATCTCCAGTGGCCCCGCCCGTGTGAGCAGCAGCCCCGTAGCCAACAACACGATGGTGATCGCAAACAGGCAGTAACCAATCCGGACGGCCGAGCGATTCTTCCGCCGCCAGGCATTCTTCATGTGAAGTATGCCAAAGATCAAGAACGGCAGGATGATCAACAGCCCGAGCACCAAGTGGCCCAGGAACATGTATTGGTAGAAATAGTTCTGATACGTGCCCTCGGTGGCCGCCTCCAGCAACGTGATCGCCACCAAGTAGACGGAGTTAGCCCCCAGCAGCGCGGCCAGGATGAATACGATCGCCAGTAGCCGTCGCAGCCCTGGTGTCACTGCCGGGACGTAGGGCTTGCGCTCTGTTGCCATCTTGGCCATGTTGTGCAGCGACAAGGATTGTCGAAAGAGGTATCAGTATCCGGATCGATACCTGCTATTGTACTTCTGATGCAACCGATTGCGAAGCGCGGCTGCGGCCGGCGTCAGTGTTCCACGGGTTGGAACTGGATCCACTGTTCCTGCATCTTGCGTGAAAAGATCGGCATCTTTGCACCAGCCATCGGCTTCTAACACAAATGTGCGGGTCCACCCGTCCGGCAGCGGAACATCAAGCAATTCATACTCCAAGTGAAGTTCCTCACCGGGCCCAATGATCGCAACCGCGTTGTCAGTCTCCTCCACAAGCGGGTAGGCATCGCCAAATCGCGTGTAGAATCCCGCTGGATGGCGGGCGTCGCCAAGGGGGGGTCGACAGTCGTAGTCGTAAATCGGATAGCGCTGATCGAGCAGCCTGCGCTTCGCAAAACCTACGTCCTCAACCACGGCAGCACGCAGCGGAAGTTCGTGACGGCGTACCTGATCGTTGTGTTCTGCGTTGATAATCGCTAGTCGGTCCCAGTAGATCTGCATGTTGGTCGTGATGCGAAGCTCCTTCGTACCCGATGGAAGCGCAGCTTGGGCCAACGGCATCGTGGCCTGTCGCGGTGTGCCCGCCATGTAGCCAAATCGCTCACAGACCGTGTGCCAGGTGCCATCCGCAGCCCGGGCTTCAATGGTCGGCTCGGTATACTGCTCGCCCGCTTGCCAGGCAGCGAATGCCGTCTGAGAGTAGGCGTACTCTACCCAGCCATCAAACACGAGCACGGGATCGGACAGGGAATCAAGCGGTTGGTCAAAAGCCAGGGTGATAGTTCGCGTGTCCGCCAGACCAATGAATCGGTGATCGCGTCGGTTGAGCGGCGCTGCCACTCGATCCACCGACTTGACCGTGGACGTAATGACGTCGCCCAAGTCGTTGGTTGCGCGATCCGGCAGCAGTTCCTGCTGAAAAAACACAGGGGCGCCGGTTGGCAGTGGCTCAGCCGCGCCAAACCTTTCGTCGAGCGTCATCTCCCATCCAGGCGGAAGATCGTAGGCCACGAGTCGCACTGCATCGAAGTAACAGATCTCTTCCATTGGCTCGCCCAACTTGACGACGTACCTGCCGTCTTGCGGCTTGAGGAGTCCGGCCGGCAGTTTCAGATTCTCTACCGGCCGCGGCTCGTAGTACTCGCTGCGTCCCAGATTGAA
This sequence comes from Bythopirellula sp., assembly GCA_028285205.1. Classification (GTDB taxonomy): domain Bacteria; phylum Planctomycetota; class Planctomycetia; order Pirellulales; family Lacipirellulaceae; genus Bythopirellula. The sequence goes on from JANQQA010000064.1 coordinate 7,876, forward strand.
GCCAATCCCCCCAGCACCAAGCATGTCAGCAACAAACGTATATCGGGAACCATCCCATACGAAAACCAGGGGGCAACTCCCCGCCTGCCTCTGTGTTTCGATCAGATCGATGCGTTTCCCCGGCTGCAAATTGAGCTCGGTCTGCGAGACGCCGTCCGGCCAGAGCATCCGCAAAAAATCGACTTGCTTTCTTCCCGCGAGTCCGATCGTGGTGGGCTGAAGACTCTGACCAGGACCCGAACCTGATCGAAAAGGCATCAGGATCGCCCACCGATCTTGAATCCGCGCTGCACCTTGGACGCCGATCCCCGACGCATTGCTGCGCATCTCGGCAGCCTTGTCGGTTTTGCCGCTCAAGGCAACTTGCACGAATGCATGACGGCCTGCTCCTGGCTGCCAGACACGCGGCGCGGCGCTCGCACGAAAACTAACGAGGGCTGGCCCTCGTACTTGCTGCCAGACTGCTGCGGTGGCCACGAGTGCTTCGGAAGTTTCACTACGAGCACGCTCCACACCATCGAGGGAATAGCACCTCCACACACCATCGCACACGGTCGTTATCTCCCGATGTGCATCGCCGTCGATATCGACAAGTTCCAGTCGACAGCTAGCGCCGCTCTGCTCCCCGAATTTTCGAGAGACAATACGCTTTTCGGTCCATCGACCTTCTCCATTGGGTTGCCATTGCAGGACACCCTCTGCATCGAGCGTAAAGATCTCTACTTGCCCGTCGGCATTCGTATCGCATGCGGCGGCCGCGAAACAGCGCGAATTCTTGAAGTCCTCAAAAAGATCAGCAGCCCGGTAATTCCAGAAGCGGTCGTTGACGAACACTTCGTGCGGAGACTGATCGTTGATAAAAACGATGTCTGCATCATCATCAGAATCAACATCTGCGATTAAGAGCTGCCTAGTGCCCGCTTCGCTCTCGGCAAGCCCCAATTCGTCTGCAATCGGACGAAATGACCCATCTCGATTGTTGTTGAACAACTGATTCGAACCATCGCGATTGGCCAACAGGTAGTCCAAATCACCATCATGATCGGCATCGAAACAAGCACCATCAATTGTGTTTTGTGCGCTGCTGGAAATCTCCGCGGCTGCCGAAACATCGAGCCATCCGTCAGCTGCATCACGCCGCCACAGCTGATTGCGGCCACGGCGGCAGAGAAACGCGTCGGTTTGGCCGTCGTTGTCGAAGTCTCCCCACAACACCGTGTTCACACCGGCAACCTTGGCCAGAGGATGGTCAAGCTGAAGCTGGAACCCGTCGTCCTGAAAGAGAAGCACGGCATTGCGAACTTCGCCGGCCGAATCATCAAAGGCATTGGCTAGGAACAGGTCGCTACGCCGGTCGCCATCGATGTCGGCAATCGTGATATTCGGCCAGCGTGCGGCGTCTTGGCAACGCTGCCAGTCCCGAGGCTGAGCCTGCGTCAACGGTAATGCCGTCGAAGGGGCGAAGAGCGGCCCATCGGGCAGCGGCCGCGGTTTGCCCTGGGTCGCAGAGACAGAAACTTCCGCCTTGGGACCCATCCGCGTGTATTTCAGCTCCGCCAGACGAGCCCGCGGGTTCTTGGCAAGCTTCTGAAACTGCTCCAGATTGGTGTGACTCTGCTGGGTATCTCTCAGTCGCTGGGCCGCCTGGAATGCACCGTAGTAGGCACTGCGGAGGTAAGGGTCCGTCTCTTGAGCCACTAAGAACTTCTCGAGCGCCGCTCCATATTCGCCCGCTAAAAAGAGGCACTGGGCGACGTAGTAGAGTGCGTAACCGTCCGCAGGATCCGCTTGAGCAACCTGCTCAAACAATACGCGCGCGGCAGAGGTATTGCCTTCGTGAAAGTGCAATAAGGCTCGGCTATAAAGTGCGCGCAGGTTCTTGGCATCTGCCTGCGCAACGGCGTCCAACATAGTGCCCGCTCGCTCGAGATCGCCTTCCTGACGGCGATTCAGCAAGGCGATGGCGAGGTCGACCTGAAACTTCTGTCGCTGAGTCTCGGATATGTCGGCAAGTTCACTCAAGTGGGTGCAGGCCTGCACCGCTCTGTCGTAATTGAACTGGCCCATCCAGCCCGCCACCTGGTTCTCCAGGGTAGCAACATCCGCGGCGCGGCGCGGTCGGGATTCCGATGCTTGCTCTTCGGCGCAGCCAGATGTCAAAAGGAGCAGTACAGCGAGTGAGGCGAGCTGATTCCGTAGCAGCATCAGACAGTTCTAATGATAACAGGACGTGAGCGTCAACGCATTGTAGCACTCTCTTTGTCCACGATCGACGGCAGTCGTATCGGCGTTTCTGCTCGGGCGACGGAAACGCGTTTCCTGAGGTAGCGACTCACCGCTGTTCCGAGCCAGCCAGGCCAATCGCCTCGGCACCGCGGAATCCTTCCAATACCCAACGTGAAATACGAGAAGTTGCAGGACGCTGGTTGCGGCGCGCACTTCGACGCGCGGACGAGTAAAGTCTTCAATTACCAGATGGCAATGCGGACGAAGCTTTAGCCGCCGCAGGCGGTTCGGACTCGCCCAAGGTGTTGAGAACCGACTCCACCTCGGCCCAGTCCGGCCGCAACCATGCCGCCTCGCGCAGCTGTGCTCGAGCTTCCTCCGTCTTTCCCACCTCCAGCAGTGCACGTCCCATTTGGAATCTCGCTTCGGCATGGTCCGGTGCGCCACGCAATACTCCCTCAAATTGTGGGATTGCCAGCTTCGGACGGCCCATTTTCATCAGTGCCAAACCCAAGTGGTACTGGCTCTTGCGAAAGCCAGGCTGATGTCGCAACGCTTCCGTAAAGTGTTTGACTGCCGCGCGGTACTGCTCACCACGCAAATCGACCATGCCCAATTCGTGGTGCGCTACATAGTAGTTTGGCTTTAGCTCGATGACCCTTCGAAGCGATTGCCGAGCCGCTTCTGCGTTGCCTTGTCGAGCGTACACTTTGCCCAAATTGTAATGTGCATCGACGTAATCCGGCTTGAGTGATAGAGCATCCTCTAATTGGGCGGCCGCATCGTCCAGCTTCCACTGCTCGTTGAGTGCCAGCCCCATGTTGTAGTGCGCGTCGGCGTGCTGATCGTCCAATTCCACAGCCCTGCGAAAGCTCTCGACGGCCGCCGGCGGCTTGCCTAATTGCATGAGTACAACGCCATGATCGTTGTGCACTGAGGCATCATCTGGATGCATTTGAACACCTGTCGCCGAAACACTGGACGCTTGCATCAGTTGTTTCCCGGCCAAGAGCATCTTGACCAGATCGCGTCGCACCACTCGCTGCTTGGGATCGAACTCCAAGGCGATACCCAATTGATCGACAGCGGCAGTGGTCCGACCTGCGCCGTTTAGTGCTAGTGCGTACCTGTGCCGAGCCACTACATCTTTAGGCAAGAGTTTTAATGCAATGAACTCGTAGTGGGCCAGCCCTTCGGGCACTCTCCCTTGACGAATCAACAAAGCGGCCAGATCGTAGCGGGCCGGAATATAGCTGGCGTCTTGTTTCAGTACGCTTCGGAATGACTGCTCAGCCTGTGCGATCTTCCCCGCACGAAATTGCTCGATCCCCAGCCGGTGTAGGTCGACATTGGGACCTGGGTTGCCCGTCGGTGCCTGGTCACTGCCTATAGCGTCTGCCTCGCCGCTGGCGGCATCGCTTTCGATGGGCGACGCGTTCGCAACGTTTCCGACGGCAAGGCTGCCAATGAGCAGGCCCCATGTCAACCAGGCGCAGCGTTGTACGAAACTCATGGATTCGGTTCCTCGGCTAACATCTCATTCGCCATGCGCATTGGAAAGAGTGGATTCCTGCTTTCGCAAACGTGGGCCTTGCGGAGACACGAGAGCGCTTAAGACGAGGTCTTCAGCACGCCTTCGCCTTGCCGAATCGTCACCACGCGGTCGACCCCATCAATCTGGAAAGTCTCCTCCTGCCCATCAGGCCAGCGAACTTCCAAACTGCCAACTTGCGTGACATCGCCCAAGCCGAAGTGAACTCGCGGATCGTTGCTCGCCAGGTAACTATACGAACGCAGCATAAACCGCGATTGCATTTCGCCGCCAACTTCCAGCCGCAGGCGTGCACCGATCGCATCTCGCTGGCCGGTGTAGAGTCGCACCTGCAGCCAGTGATTAACAGGCGCAGCGGCATCGTTGCGAAAAACCTGCAACCGATTTTCAATACTATTGGTGACCAGATCAAGATCACCGTCGTTGTCCAGATCGCCAAATGCCAGGCCACGCGTCAGAGTAGGCTCATCGAAAAAACTACCCGTCCGATCACTGACGCTGGTAAATCGTGCTTTGCCGTCATTGAAGAATAGTAGATTCGGTTCGGCGTAGCGATTCCAGAACGGCCCGAGCCCGGCCGCGGGATTCACCGGCCCAACTGCCACGCGGCCATTGGCGACTGCCAGATCGAGGTCACCATCGTGGTCAAGATCAGCTAGGCCACAACCCCAGCCCGTGTAGGGCAAATCCACTGCTTCCATGCCGGTCATGGAAGAACCATCGTCAAAGAGTTCCCCTTCGGCCGAGGTGTAGAGGGTATTGGTTTCACTGGCCACGTGCGTCATGAACAGATCGAACTTGCCGTCGTTATTGACGTCGCCGACCGTGACGCCCATGCTGGCTTCGACGCGCCCGAATCCATTCAGGGCCAAGCCGCGGAGCATAGCTTCGTCAAAGAACGTGCCATCACGACCATTGATCCAAAGCTGGTTCGGCTCTTCGTCGTTGCAGACATAAATGTCGGGCCAGCCATCGCCGGTCAGATCGGCACAGATCACTCCCCAGCCTCGCGCCGGTGTCGTAATACCGGATGATTGACTGACGTCGGTGAATGTCCCATCTCCATTGTTGTGAAACAGCTGATCCGTAACCCCGTCGAACAAGTGCGGGCCACAATAGTCGGATTCTCCCGCAGTTACGCAGCGACGCGTAGGGTCGAACACACCGAAATGCACAACGAACAGGTCAAGCAATCCGTCGCGGTCGTAATCGAAGAATGCGGCCGCGGAGCTCCAATGATCGCCCTCAATGCCTGACGTCGCCGTGATATCCTTGAACCAGCCACCCTCGTTACGATAAAGGCGATTGACTCCATAATTGGTCACTAGCATATCGACATCGCCATCATTGTCCATGTCCCCCACCGCACAGCCATGGCCGTAGCCCGGATCGGCGAGCCCAGCGGCATCGGCAACTTCGACGAACTTACCGTCAGCCTCCTGCCGAAAAAGCTTGTTGGGGGCTGGCGCCTGGAAAGAATCGGGCATCTCTGCGGGAGGCCCGTGGACAATCTGATAGATGTCCAAATCGCCGTCCTGATCGTAGTCGAAGAGTGCGACCCCGCCGGGCGTGATTTCAGGGGTGAGGAGGACGCCATCCGGCCAGCGGCCCCGCTGAAAATCGAGGCCGATTTCTCGCGTAATATCGCGGAGCAGGGTCGCCGGTGCGGTGGTCGCCGTCTCGGCTGCGGGAGTCGCTGCCGGCGTGCGGTCCTTGGATTGGGCGGGTGGGCGCTCGCTGACCGCGGCGGATGGCGTCTCCGCTGTACGAGGAGTTGTCGGACCTCGATCACCGCATCCAACAGCGGTGAGGAACACGACAGCGGCGGAGAGCAACTTCAGCGAGGTCAATTCAAATCGATTCCATGGCGGGAGACGTGGCGGAAATCCAACACCGCGATTTCCTGTTCTAGTGTACCACGTTATCGCCATCAGCGTCTCCCGACAGGCGATCCCTGCG
>JANQQA010000069.1 GCA_028285205.1 Bythopirellula sp.
GAAAATCCGCGATCCTTTCCGGCGTGGTGATGTAGCTCAGCTGGTTAGAGCGCGGCACTCATAATGCTGAGGTCGGTGGTTCAAGTCCACCCATCACCACCATCTCCTCGAGCCCTATGAGGCGACCACTACTTTCGAGCCTTGCATGTCGAAAACCGCTGTAGGTTACGGCGTTCAGTGTGCTGCGACCACGTTTGATGTCCGCAATCGGCCAGGAGCCGCCATTCCCGCGATGTATCCCTTATGGAGCATCCTAGTTCTCGAGCACTATCTCTGCGAACCAGTTCGGGTCCAAGCCGGACTGTCGTAAATCGTGCGGGTCGCGCCTCTGTGGAAACGGAAGTCTCCCATTGGCTCGCATTCGAGCTTGAAACTCATCTGCATACCGATGCGCGAAGTCCTCTTTGTCCTTCGGGGGTTTGGCGCCATACAAGTCCCAGAAATCGTCGCTTCCATGCTCGATTCCGTGTCCGGCATCAAATGTCAGGTAATCAACGAAGTGTCCGACTTCGTGAGGAACCGATCGATACAACTGTGTGTTCCGGGTCGACGCATAGGTTGAGTGAACCTTGAAGCCTCGTTTATGGCGTTCAATGACGTGACCATCCTTCTCCAAGCGCTGAAGCTCACGTTGAAACTCCGGTGAAAGGGAAAGCGGCCAATTCTCCGTCGCCCTTGACTCCCGTGCTTCTAGGTAGATCCCGGGGCCATTGAGGCCGGCCACTTCTGACCAGTATCCGAGCCGTCCCCAAACTGGAGCAAGCATCTCCTGCCGCCGCGTCGGTTGACGCATGACTACCAATGAGATGTAACGTACGTGCTGCTTCGGCAGTAGCGTGAGAATTTCGCATACATCGTCAATCGTGCACGCATGAGCGCATCCCGTCCTAGTAGGCTCAACGACGAATCCAATGCTGTTGCCTTGGACCTCTCGCTTGACCACTACCGGCGAGCGAAGAGATTCCCAGTAAGGGGTCAGATCTGACCAACGCTCCGGAATTACGTTCTTGTTGTTCTTGCCCCTACCTGCAAGCGACGTACCGATATTCCGATTTCTTCTGCGGGCGTCGCGCATTTCCGATACTGACTAGACCCTGTGAGCGGGGTTGAAGTTAAAGGGTGCGATTCCACCGACTGGAATGGGTCAGGAACAGCCTACCAGAGCGCCTGTGACAGCCGGAATCGCCCGATTAGGCGGTCTCTGAGGACCCTGGGTGGCTCTTCTCGGCCAGAACCAGCCGGTCGCTAGTGCTTCAGCCGAGCATCAAAGCCCAGACCCTGAAGCTCTCCAACGATTGAATCGGCAAGATTCCTGTCTTCTATTTCGAGACTAACGACCTCACCATCGAGAACACGCTCGATCACTCGCTTCCCCGCGGCTAAACCCAATCCGGCTTCATCCGCGAGCAACTTGTCTGCGCATACCTTCTTGGCACCTGGCCGCCAACCGGTAATCTCAACAATGAAAGCCACGGTGAATCTATCCGCCCCAGTTCCGATCGTTTGCAAACGGTAGGTTCTTGTAGGCCAGTTCGCCAGTCAGCTCGGCTGAATCCGGCCAGAAGCAGGCTGGCGCGCGGGTTGCTGCTGCAAGCCGCGTGACAGACAAGGCCGTCCGTTGCTTGTGTTAGTTATGGGGCATCTCGGCAGACCCGATCTGGGTGCCAGAGTTTCGCAATCTCGACAGAAACCTCAGCCCCTCTTACGATGGCAATCGTGACTCGATCTTTCCCCCAGTGGTAGCCCATCTCTCCGCAGTCATCGTATTCAATTCGATAACTTTGCCCCGTTTCCAAACTGATCCATACGACATCTTCGATGAAACTCTGGGAAGGCCGGTTAGGGTCATGCTGATCTCTGTAAATGCCGTGTTTGAACGTAAGCGTTCCGAGTTCGAGATCTTTTAGTTTCGACATGTCCTCATCGGAAAGCGAAAGTTCTCTGCTACCAACGACAATTCGGAAGACTTCGGCGTCATCGGTCTCTTCGTTCAAGGCGACCTCAAGCTCAATACTCGAATACGGTTCCGGAAGAACCCCCACGATCCGCGCGTAATGTTGGTGTACAAGAATGTCTTCCCAACCAAACGCCGGAGACGTTGCGATGAGAATTGCCAAAGAAAGCCACCAACGCCGCAATTGCTCGGCCCCATAACAGCTGCGTCTATGGACGATGCGATGAATCTCGGCGCAGGTGTCCATGTATGAGGATTGAAGGTTCATTATCCAGATTGTAGCGAATCTGGGGCTATCGGTTGGCGAATGCGGCGTGTTTCGACGGTCGGGAAAGGGTCAGAACCAGACTATCAGATGCTCCGAGACAGCCTTAATCACCCGTTTAGACTAATTTTGGGGCCGCTGGATGACTCCTCTCGGCCAGAAGCGGACCTAAGCACAAATCCCGAGTCCACTCTATCTCCTGGGCTTGGCCACGACCTGCCAGCCATCCTCATAGATAACGATTCCGGGGTCTCGCGTCTCGATCTGCTCAATGTTGTAACCGGCATCTTCAAGGATCGCCTTGATGGCGCGAACGTGCTCTAAGGGCTTTTTGGCGCGATGCTGAAACCATGAAATCGCCCGATGGTGCTCCTTCTCGTTGAGAATCTGCGGCGATTTCAGATGCTCCTTCAGCCACTCGAGGTGGAGAACCAGTTGTTCATGTAGGTAGGGAGGTAGGTCACCTTCGTCCCGCAGTTCGAATGCAAGCTGAAATAGCCCGAGTCGTGATCCCGAAGTGTCGTTCTGGCGGAGGCCCTGAAATCTCACATACATCGCTAGTTAGGCGGTGAAGGCTGTCTACTCACGGCCAGAAGCGGTCAGTAGCTCGCCTTAACAGCGACGATTGCGAACGTACGATGGGGTACCCCCAACTCGCTCGTCGGAAAAAGCGTAGCGAGCATCTCGCTATGGTCTTCATCAAACTGCCTTGCCGCGTCGGCGTTAAGCGCGGCAATACCAGCACTGGCCCGGATTCGGCCTCTCCACGCTTCCGGTGTGTAGGGCACTTGGATGTCGTAAGAGAACGTCTCGATGTCCCGGAATCCTGCATCACTCAAGCCCGGCAGCCATTGAGGGTATATTCCCAGACCACCGCCTAGGTGCCAATCCGGGTTGTACTGCAAGATCAACTTCTCCGTCGCTTCGACCACATTGCCACTCAACGGCAACCAGTCGAAATGTGCAATTACTAGTTTGCCACCAGGTTTCAGCAGTCGGTCTACCTCCGCGCTTGCAGCAGAGCGATCAAACCAGTGCCAGCATTGCCCTGCAGTAACGGCGTCTGCGGATGCCGTAGCTAGGCCAGTAGACTCGGCCTTGCTCTCGATGTACTTGATA
>JANQQA010000076.1 GCA_028285205.1 Bythopirellula sp.
CGAAGAGCGGCACTGAAATCGGTCGAAACCGTCCAATCAGCCAACCCGAAGACAATCAATCCGCAAAACTGACGATCTCAGGCGCTCAATCGGCCGGTAAACGGAGGCGTCCCCTTGAAGATCAAATTGGCGTTCAGCGAATGACGCTACGCCACCTGCGCCACCGACACACCAGAGGTGCGCGTCTCAAGGCAAATCGCCCGCTTCGCTTCGGCACTCCAACGCCGATAACGGCGCCGCTCTTTCGGCAATCCGGCCACCAAAGTGTCCACCAGGCAGAGTGGACACCCTTGTCCAACTCCCCACCCATGATCGACCAAATGACCACCTCAGCAAGGCGGGGAGAACCGGACGCTCACGACCCGAACGCTGAGCGGCTTGCCACGTAGGCGATAAAGCCGGTCGAGTTCGTCGACCACCTGGAAAGCACAATAGTATGTTCTCGCTGCTGTCGAGAGTGCCGCTCGCGTGAAGCAGTCGACGATCGTCAGGATCTGGAACGGGCGTTCGTCTAGGAGCCGGTCGGGCATGAAGTCCATGGCCCAGACGTCGTTGCTGTCACCGATCTCGAGGCTCACTTTGCGCGAACCCTCACCGCTGTCGTCCAGGGACATAAGCGAAGCCGGATCAACGGGCTGCTGCCCTCGAACTACTCAGCCTGAACAGCCGTGCCATCGGAACATCGCTTACATTTCATCGCGGCCAAATCGATGGTTAGTCGGAGGTCTCGATCTGAGTGAAGCTGCAGACCGAGCCATCCGGCGGGCAGCTGCAACTCAGGGCAAGTCAGAATGGAGGCAGTGCATCCCAAAAAGTGGGCCAGCCCGCTCAGCCCAATCGATGTGCGAAAGTCACATCTGCGGTTCCGCCAGATTTTCAGACCTCAAAAAAACGGATTTGGTTCGGACAATTTATCTATCTTGCCCGAACGATCCACAGCCTCTCTTGTTTGCATCAAGCTTTGCGAGAGCGTAGGGCCTGAAGACCAAGATCGAGTAGTACGCAACGTCAAGTGGTGAGGACGAAACTGCCCGTTCAACTGTTGGCTCGGAGGTTTTAGCTACCGCCACCGCTGCCGCTGCAACCACGCACGCATTCGCTGAAGACGACGCTCGTATGTCGAGTATTCCTGCGCCACGACCGTGTCTTCAACAGTTGGTTCGTCAGTCGTCTCTTCATCGTCGACCGTTTCTTCAACTATCGGATCCTCTGCGACGTCCACCTCCTCCGGTGGTTCATCCACGACGTCGTCCTCGGCAACATCGTCTGTGTCTGTCGGTGGAGCCGAAGTGCCCGACGATGACGTGGTCCCATCAGCAAGATCATTCAAGAATTCTTCGAGGTTGGTGTAGCCGTCACCGTTACGGTCGCCGTTGCGGTCGTTGGGATTACTCGAACTGAGACCTCTGGCAGCTTCCCAGCCATCTTCCATACCGTCTTTGTCGGCATCAAGATAGGGCGTTCCGTTCGAAACTTGCGGCCAACCACCGACTTGGTTCGGACTATCGATGATACTGCCAGCCCCGCTCGCGACGTTCGAGACGATCCGGTCATCGACATTGTCGCGCGGTTTCGCTCCCGCTTCACTGGCAACTCGTGCGAACGCGTCGCTTGCGCTGTGCCTTGTTACGGCCGGGACAGAAAACGGCTGATCCACCGCCGCCTCAGTTTCACGCAATGGGCTGACGCCGTTTGGCATGGAGTTCCCGCTGCTGAAGACCGCAATCGACCCACCGGACTTATCTAGAGCACGAATCGCGAAATCACTTCCCGGCGAATCCGGACCCTTCTTGTATGTATTGTTGACAAAATTTAACTTGGTGTCTCCGTACTCATTCGTAATGACAATTGGCTCTGTCCCTGAATTAAATATCGTATTGTTGACCAAATCGACGTAACCGTTAATTTTTACACGCGGATTTCGCTCTTGATTGTGGGCAAAGATATTATGGTGCAACGAAAATCCAGTGTTGTCACCATAAAGAAGAGTGCCCATACTGTGTGGGCCCTTCGGATGATTGCTGTCGTAGAGCCCCTCCGAGATAATGGACCATTGTACCGTTACATTTGATGTGTTTGAGATGCCGAGGTTCTCATCCACTCCCCAAGAAATCGAAACGTGATCCAATATAACGTTATTGGCGTTGAGCAGCTGAACTGCATCATTCCGATCGGCAGATGTCGAGCCTGAAGCTCCCCGCCTAAATCGCATGTGTCGAACGATGACATGATCTCGATTAATGCGAAGCAACGCACCGGGTGCCATTCCGCCATGAGCCCGCAGCGTGATGCCGTCACCAGGTGCCGTCTGTCCGGCGATTGTAAGGTATCCGCCGCCAAGGGAAAGCTGGCTTTGGAGCATAATCGTGCCGCTGACGCGAAAGACGCAGGTCCGTGGGCCGCTCGCCTGAACACAGGCGCGCAACGAACCCGCTCCGGAGTCCGCAAGCGAGGTCACATGATAGACGTCGCCGCCACGCCCACCCACGGCGTTCGCGCCAAAACCCTCAGCCGTCGGAAATGCCTTAGCGGCGAAGGCATCGACACCTCCAAAAGCGCAGGCGCCAAGAAGCAGCGTTAGAGTCCCTAAGCGCACACGAGCATAAGTGACCGAACTGAACTCTGCAATCCGCCGTTCTTTCCGCTGAGAGATCATCATTTATCGGAGCCTTTCCATCATCCTGCGAGGCCTCAAAGCAAGGCACTAGCGAGCTACGACCCCCGACCACTAATCGGCGGATCGGGTCACTGCAAGCGCCGTAATCGAAGTTCCCATAAGACGACCGCGCCAAAAGTATATTCCGAAATTACCTCTCCGCAAACTTCAGGCTGTACAGAAATTATCTCTCGGCAACCTTAAGGCGGCACTTTCATGCTCGAAGTGGAATGCTGCGATGAAAGCTGGTCTCGGCGTTTCTGCCGAGCTCGACGAGGAATGCCTCGACGGGTGATCTGAAGCCGAGGCGCTTCCGTGGCGTGATGTTGAGGGTCAAGGCGGTCTCCTGGATGTCCGCGTCGGTCATAGTGTCGAGATCGGTCGTCCGCGGCAGCCATCATCGGATGCTGCCGTTTGCGTTCTTGATCCCGCCCTTCTGCCCGGAGGTGTAGGCGTCGCAAACGTAGGTGGTGGCGCTTAGCAGGCCGCGCAGCAGGCTGTGCCGGGCAAAGGTCGTATCGTTGTCGAAGGTGATCGAGCCGCGCATCGACGACGTGAGCCGCCCGAGAACGGCCATCATGACGGCGACCGTCTCGGTCGAGACGTAGCGCAGGCCGCGCTCGACCCCACGCTTCAGCCGGCCGGCGATCTGCTCCGGTGCCCAGCCCTCGACCAGGCGGTCGGTCACGTAGCCGGCAAGGGCCGGATCGCGCTCAAGCACCGCCGGCCGCTGGCGCCTGAGCAAATACGAGCCTTCTGCGATATCTGGGCGATAGGCCCCCGCTCGGCAGCGCGCTACGCCGCAACTCCCGGCTGATCGTCGCTGGCGACCTGCCCAGGGCCTGATCAATCGCCCTGACGGTATGCCCTTCGGCCTTCAAGTCGGCAATCCGGTCCCGCTCCGCTGCGGTGAGATGGCTGTCGCCTCCCATGGCAACACCGTTTCCTCCTTGACATCAAATGGACACTCAATCCGTCACGGCGTTGCACCTCGTCGCCAAATCTACCGTCACGAAGTAACGGGCGTCCATAACTGCGCGCCCGAGCCATCGACATTGGCCGATTGGGACAGAAGAGAAGAAGGACGGGGGAAATGGACACCCGCAAGAACCCCTTGATGTGAGCCGCATTTGACGTGTCGGGTGGTTTGGAGGCGGCGTTTGCTCTTTGGGATGCGGCGATGTGGGCT
>JANQQA010000115.1 GCA_028285205.1 Bythopirellula sp.
CATCATTGATAGCCCTTTCGACTAGATTAGGTTCTATCAGAAACGGTAACTGGCGGGCGAATGACCATCTGTATGTCCGCTTCTGGCCGAGAAGAGCCGCCCAGGTTCCGCGAAAAACGTCTGAACGGCTGATTCAGGCGATCTCAGACTGTCTGATAGTCTGCTGCAGACCCTTTGCAGCCCTTGAGACCCGACGCCTCAGCGCTCGCGTTTCAGGCGCAAATAAACCCATATTCGCTATAATCTCAATGATGAGACGCCAATTGAAATGCGTAGGTAGCCTAGCAGGACCCCCGCAAGGCTTTGATCGTATCGGCTGTTAGGTGCCGAATATGGTCGGGTTTCCGAAGTTTCTTTTGGGAATTGAAGTGCTCGTGGCCTTTGTTCCGTACCTCATTTTTTTGGTCTACGTTGGGATGTTTGGTCCTTGGTACCTTGTTGCTTGTGGATTTGCAGGTCTCTTTGCGATCGCAAGCATGTGGTCCTGGATCACAGGCGATCGCAACGGCGTTCTGTCCCCAGTTGCCGTTTGGATAGGCATAGCCCTAGGTTTCATGCCCCTGGCCCCATTTTTGGCGAATGGCCAGATGCAAGCGCTTTACTTTGCTGTCGTACCGTCTCTCGTGGCGATGCATTTCGTTTACCTTGCTCGTGACTATCTCTTCCTTGGTGCATCAAAGAAAAATCGAAATACGGAAGGTCGTGACTAAAGTCGTTCATGATTGGTCTAGCGGGCGGGGCGCTGGGTCTGATTCTGGCCGAGTCCGGCCGACCAGCAGGAGCCTGGGCAGCCCAGTCGCGTGATTTCAGCAGTCTTAGGCGCTCTGATAGTCTCCTGTTGGCCGAGTGCCGCCCTTTGTACACCGGTTTGCCGATTCCCAGAATTTCTGGCCTACGCCAAAGCCTCCCAAGCGATGTTCCATCGATGAAACGTGACGCCAGCGACGGTATAGAGATATCTGATCGCAGAACACTCCTGCTACGAATCGTCGGCGTAGGGTATCTGGTCCTAGTATCGGCTTCCTTGTTCTCGTTTCTTGGGAACTGGGATAACGGCATTGATATATCCAATGGATTTCCTCTCTCTATCCTTGTCGGCGCGCTCTTTGTTTGGTTTGCGATAAAGGGAGCGGCAGCCAAGCGTGTTTGGCTCGCGGAGGAACACCTGCGTGTTTGGGGGTGGCGAAGCGAGTTCTTGGTGCCGCTGCGCCACCTGAGTCGCGTCTCGTACTCCTTTCCAGGATATATAACCGTAAAGGCTCGAAGCGAGAACGGCGAGGAGGTTTCTTTCAGTTTTCTTGCGCAACAGCATTGGCTGCCGTTTCGGTATCTGTGGTCGCACCCCACCGCAGAGAATTTGCGGGAGCTGGCCGACGGCAAGCAAGGAGATGATCTCGATTGGGGGGAAGCTGGTCGTAAGGGAGCGCTTAGTACTCGAGGCTACATTTATCTTCTAGTCGGCGGTCTGCTTTTCTGGGGAGTGTTTTGGTTCGGAAGCCTCCAGACATTGTATGGAGGCGCTGACTATCGGGCGGTTGTCGTGGAGCTGACCACAGACCCATGTATTCGCGAGAAACTGGAAGGCACAGGCCTATGGCCATTTGAACCTGCTTTTGGTGCCTCGCTTAACGGTAAAGGTGGGTATTTCGCATTCCGAAGGTCGGAGATGGAACTCACGGCTGACCAGATCATTGAGCGCGCCAGATCTACTGACAACATTTGGCCGGTGAGCTCCGATAGCGATAGGTCTGCTGAGAGGGATCGGCAGTTCGCCGTCTATTTCATGAAAGGAAGCACGGACCGGGTGACGATTACCCAAATAGTAGATGGCAGCCGAAAGGTCATACTCGACAGACGGGCGCGTCTACTAGAATGATCCCGCACACGACCCATTACCGACCGCAATTGGCCGAAACTTGACGGTGAGCACCAAAAGCAATTCGAGCATCTCAAGAGGCGGCAACTAGGGCGGCAAGTTGGATATTCCACCTGCAGCAATCGGGGTCATGTCTGCGGCGATAGCTGGGCCATTGATCATAGGTCTGCTAGGCCGGGTTAGCTCCCTCAAGCCTGACAGTACTAGTGGCAAGACGTTTGAAGAACTCACTCAGGAGTATTCGCGCTGGGAACAGCTGGGCGCCGTCCTCTACATAATTGTCACCGTGCTGATCGCTTTCGTGCTTTGGAAAGGGCTGGACTTGTTCTACCAAATAGTCGTGTCGTTCGTAGAACCAAGCGAGTTCTTGATCATGCAGCCCTCAATCACCTGGGCGTTGCCAGCGATGTTCTTGTCGATGTTCATATCGGTGGTACCACTGCACCACCTATTTCTTGCGCTAATGGGGTCGCATCGTTATGCGGAGTACACAGAGTACGGCAGCAGAAAGCTTGGATTCGATTCGTGGAAGCTGATGCGACACCTTGCATACATCATCGTGCCTGCCTGTATGGCATTCATCATCCTGTCACTGGATTCCTATGCTCGGGTCACAAATAGTGGGTTCGTCGTCAATAGGTTTTTCGGTCTGGGAGAGTCTCGTTACAGATTTGACGACTTGCGCACAATCGAACTGACACGGTCGTTTAAAGCGCCTAATGGCAAAATCGTAAGGGACCCTTATTACTCAATTGGGTTTGGTGACGGCACCGAGTACGACTTCCACAGTGCAATGCATGACCAGAGCATCGATCAGCAACAACAGATTGCGAATTACCTAAGTTGGTATTCCCGCACGCAGATAGTCGTGAACGACCCGTACCCGAGGTGATTACCAAATGGCCGCTCCTGGCCGGTGGCGGACGCGGTAAAGTAGCGACACGACTTATGAGTGAGCCTGTGGACGAGAAGAAAAAGAAGACCTCACGACGCCAGCGCGCCGACCGGGTGAAGCCCTATCGGTGCAAGAACTTGATTGCGGTGATCGAAGACCCTCGCGACATAAGGAATATTGGAACGGTTGTTCGAAATGTAAACGCGCTAGGTGTCGAGAAAGCGTATATCGTCGACCCTCGTAAGAAACTGCCCGACGACTGGCAGGAGATGCGCGAGGCGAAATCTCTTTCTGCGACTTCTGCCTCCGCAATCAAGTGGAGTTTCGTAAAGAGATTCGATAGCACAGAGGATTGCCTTCAGCACCTTGAGAAGAACAAGTTTGTTTCTATAGTCACCTCCCCGCACGTGAAGGGCCAGAAAAACGTAATTCTTCATGAAGGCGACTTCACCGAGCATCATAAGTTGGCGGTTTGGTTTGGTAGTGAGTCTCGCGGCATTAGCGACCTAGCCGTGAAGCGAAGTGTTCTCTGTGTTCAGCTGCCAATGCTCGGCATGATCGAAAGCCTGAACTTGGGTACGACATCCGGGATCGTCCTATACGAGGTGACCAAACAGCGTCGCGAGTACCAACGTATGTACAAGTACCGCAACAAACGCGGCAGAAAGTACATTGCCTAGAGTAGATGCCTCGTATGTCCGCTTCTGGCCGGTTGCGATTAGAAGGCCTGTGAAAACGAGAGGGAGCAATGAGTGAGAAGAGCATTCTGCTGATTGGACTCGATCCCGCCGTAGTTGAATACGAGCGTTGGCCTGGATTGACCGCCGAGAAGCTCGAAGCTGGTCTCCGCCGCGATGAGTCGACTCTTATCGAGGATGGCTACCAAGCCCGCATTTGCTTCATCGATCACGGAGAAACTGCGGAAGACGTGGTCAAGGCTATGCTCGCCGAGACTGAGTTCGCTTGCGTACTTGTTGGAGCGGGCGTCCGAACTGACAGCGACGAGTTTCTCCTGTTCGAGAGGCTTGTCAACGTCATTCACGAACACGCCCCGGGTGCAAGAATCTGCTTCAACACCGGACCCACCGACTCGGTAGATGCGGTGAAGCGCTGGGTCTGAGCGACGGCTCTTGGCCGTAAGTAGGCCTCCGGGACGCTACGAGGAAGCCTGCCTGTGCCTAATCGATAGCCGGAGGAAACTGCCGGCGGCTTCCCAATCGGCGGAGGACTACTGATCGAATCTTCGTCGCGATTGCAGCCGGCTTTTTCTAAGTCCGAAGAGCGTAATCAGTCCAGACCCGAAGAGCAGAAGAGCGCCGGGGATCGGCACAACACCGATTGTAATTCGGCCCGTCGAGATGCTGCTCGCTACTGGGCCCGCCCCGATACTGACTATGTCTTCGAGGTCGAGATCAATCCGATACTGCTGCAGAACTGCGGAGGTACCGAATAGAATTTCGGTGTTTTCTGCGAACGCTCCGCCCAGATCATCACCCCATCCTAGTGTGTCGTGCCAACCAGGGAAGGCAGGCCCCGTTGCCAGCAGTGTTCCTGCATCACTGAACACGCCTTGGTTCGCATCGTTGATGAAGACTTCGAGGTTGGTTCGCGCGGCGTTTGCAGCTGCGAACCCTTGGCCAGGGTTTCCGCCAGAAGACAACCGACCCTGCGGGTCTCCAGATGACACAATCCCGTAATTCGCTAGACTCTCCTCAGTCAAAGGTCGGCCGCCAAGCTTGCCGCCGATATTGAACAGCACGGTGCCGCTAGAGGAGGAAATAAAGGCGCGGATCTCTGACTCCTGGTCAGGAGATGTCGTCCAAAACGCGCCGTTGTTCACCAAGTCTAGTGCCGCGAGATTCGTATCAACTACGAGGTTTCTGACTACTTCATTGTCAGTGTTTCGCTCTACGATCGAGACAAACAGGTCGGAGCTTCCACCTTCTACGTTCGCAATTTCTGCGAGAGCATTTCCCGAAATCGCCAACAATGCCACTGAGGCGAAGAACCGCTTACAGGTAAGCATCGATCTCTTTCCCTTTTTTGCTGGCGCTACCGCCATCTTTTTCTTGATCGTAAGGGCTCGGCGCGGTCGCGGAAAATCAGAATCTTGCTCAGATATCGAGGAGAAAAGCCGGACCTTTTGTAGCCGTATTGCAATACGTCACGAATTAATTTGTAAAGTTTGACCGGCGATCATCTTGCGATAGAGTGAGTCTCAGGCCCATTGGCAGTCTCTTGATGACTGTGGATTCAATTGATCGCCGCAACACATTCGGCAAATTTCTCTGCCGGTGAATAGTAGCCCAGAGTCTTCCTGGG
>JANQQA010000121.1 GCA_028285205.1 Bythopirellula sp.
AGCTGTGCCAACGCTGAGGTCAACATTCGCGCTGGTGGTCGTGTAGCCGATGTAATCCAACCAGTTGGTGCCCGCTCGCCCGTCGATGGTGCCAGCGGCAGGAAGCGAGCTGCCGTCGCTGATGAATCGAAAGATGTCGTCTGCCTGGCCACCGACGACGTGCTCCAAGTCGTTGGACAAATGTGTGATGGTATTGGCCCCTTGGGTGACGGTCAGGCTGCCAATTTCGACCAAGAGCGGTTGCGTCACCGCAGATAGGTCAACCGCATCAACACCACCGCTGTCCGCTAGCGTCGTAGTACCCCATCCGTCGGCAAATAGAAACAGATCGTCTCCGATGCCGCCCTGCGCAGTTTCGTTGATGCCGAGACCGAGGTCGAGAATGTCGCTGCCCGCTCCGCCGTCGATCGAGTCCGAACCACCTCGTGCCAGAATAACGTTCGCGGCGTTGTTTCCAATGAGCGTATCATCGAACTCGGTACCCACGATGTTCTCAAAGTTTGCTTCGTTACCGGAAGTCAGCACGTTCACAATGCGAACCAATCCCGGTTCCTGGGCAATTCGATCGCCTGGCAACCCACCGAGCAGATCGACCGTGACAGAGTGATTCAGGCTTGAGAAGTCAACTGTATCAGTTCCTTGGCCGGCCAGCTCTTCGACGGTATCAATTTCGGCGACACCGGTAACGGGTGTGAACAAATAGCGATCGTTACCGGCGTTGCCAAAGAGGTCATCGCTTCCGCCCCCGCCATCGAGTTGGTCGTCGTTGAAACCACCACGAAGCACGTCGTCGCCGTCTAAGCCGAACAGACTGACCGGTCCGGTAAATGCAGTCGCGTCGATCGTGTTGGCCGACGCACCACCCGTAAGAGTCGCACGCTCGATGCTGACCAGTTGATCGTTGCCTTGGCCCGTCAGCAAATTGTCTGTGAGCGTCTGATCGGCATCGACCGTTTGACGTACTTCGTCAATGCCATCACCGCCGTCAAGCATGTCGTCGTCGCCCGACGTGACAACTCCGAGCAGTTCGCCGGCACCCCAGAGGATGTCGTCCTCCTCCTGGCCAAACAATTGGTCATTGCCTGCCTCACCGAAGATAGTATCGCGGCGAGTGCCGACGCTGACAATCATCGGGTTAGAAACAAGATTGTCCCCGTAAACTTGCACGTCATCACCACCTGAGGCGTAGATGATATCGTCGCCGTCGGGTAGTGGGATCGGGGGGAGATCTCGCTGATTGCCGAAGTCGACCTCAAAGTACTCCTCACCGAACGCTAAATCGATCGTCCACTCGATCGTGCCCGGTTGCGGGACGAGACTACCGCCAAATCCCATACCTCCGATGGTAGTCTGCGTCCAACCTAGCTGTTGAATTTCGCGAATCGTGTACAAGCCTGGCAGTAATCCCATAAACCAGTACTCGCCCATCGCATTGGTGACCGTCGTCAGTCGATCGTTGAGATCGATCATGCCGTCGCCATTGAAATCACCACCCGTGATCTCGATGACCCAGTTCTCGAGCGGCTGCTCATCGTTGTCCCAAACGCCGTTGCCATTGGTGTCTTCAAATTTGTGGCCGTGAATCTTCCCTGGCTGATCCTGCTGATTGCCAAAGTCGACGTTGAAGTACTCCTCACCAGCAACCAAGTCGATCGTCCAATCAGTCGTGCCAGGTTGCGGGACGAGATTGCCGCCAAATCCTGCTCCGCCCGTCGTCGTTTGCGTCCAACCTGTCTGCTGAATCTCACTAATCGTGTACAGAGCAGGCAGCAGATCCATAAACCAGTACTCACCCATCGCATTCGTGACGGTTGTCAGTCGATCAAGGCTGTCGATCGTTCCGTCTTGATTAAGATCGCCACCTGTGATTTCGATGACCCAATTCTCCAGCGGCGATTCACTCGAGTCCCACACACCATTACCATTGGTGTCAGCAAACTTGTGGCCGTGGATTTTGCCCGTGTCAGTTGTAATCGGTGTCAGTCCGTAACAATCCTGCGGATTGGCCGCATGATCCTGAATCTCGAAGTCCGACAGCGGAAAGTCCCAAACAGCCGCTTTGTCGATTAAACCGGAGAACTCTCGTCCACCGAACTGAATCAAATCGTTTGCATCGATGCCCACGCTGGTGCCCGGAGTAATAATCACATCGGCAAAGGCACCATTGACGAACAACTGCAGTTCGCCAGCAGCAAGCGACACAATGGCAACGTGCGACCACGAGTTAGGTGTGAGTGCATGCAGACCGGTGCTCGCTTGGATCGAGTTACCCTGGAGCACCTCTAACTGTACCGAACCGGAATTCGAGCTTAGCCGGAAGTCTGTGGTACCTGCGGGAATACTCTGAGCTACGGAACGGACAATCGTACCGATTCCGCCTTGCAGTGGATCAGGAAACACGAATAGTTCTAAGGAGAATTCGACCAACGACAAATCACCGGTAGCCGTTGTCGTAAGCGTATTGGCGACTTGTAATTCTGCCGCTGAAGCACCCACCAGACCAGGCGCATAAATGGCTCCCGGAGGGTTTGGAAACGCCGAGACGTCGTCGCTGAAGCCACCAACATTCTGCACGTAGTCCGCCGCCGTGTCGGTCAGGTTCTGCTCAAAATCCCACAGCGCAACCAGCCCGGGGGGCGCCAATCCCGCGGCAAGCGGAACTGGCCCAGTGAACCCCGACTGCCAATGTAGAAAATCGGCGCCACTCGTCACGGTGTCGCCGTCGAAGTTGCCTGACGAAGGCTGCG
>JANQQA010000132.1 GCA_028285205.1 Bythopirellula sp.
TCGTTGTTCGCGAGTCGAAGCCGGGCGAAAAGTTTCTGGCGATCAACCACCAGGAGTACGAGTTGCAATCCGGCACCGCCCATCACGCCGGCGAGCGCGACGGCACGCTCGCCGTCGGCGATCACGCACGTGCCGGATTGCAACTCGTACTCCTGATGGTTGATCGCCAGAAACTTTTCGCCCGGCTTCGACTCGCGAACAACGATCTTCTGCCCGTGCAGCTTGGCAAAATCGAACGCGTGAAGGGGCTGTCCGCACTCCATCATCACGTAGTTGGAGATGTCAACAACGTTGTTGATTACCGCAATGCCCAACGAGCGCAATCGGTCGGCCAGCCAGTCGGGGCTAGGTCCAATTTTTACACCCTTGATGACACGGGCGGTATAGCGAGGGCAGAGATCGGGGCAGGTCAGGTCGACACTGGTCTGATCCGCCACGGCTGGTCCTGCTTCCGCAGGCTCCGGTCCCGGCTTCTTTAGCGTCTGATTCCAGAGGACCGAGATCTCGCGGGCAACACCGAGGTGCCCCAGGCAGTCGGGGCGATTGCTGGTAACTTCCAGATCGATGGCTGTGTCGTCACCGACTTTTTCGACGCCTTCGAGATTCAGACCGGTGAGCGTCAATCGCTCAGTCAATTCGTCGAGCGACATCGGCAGGTCGACGTATTCTTTCAGCCAATTCCAACTGACGATCATGGGTGGGTCTCTCGCAAAGCCGCAAAGCCGCAAAGGACAAAAAAGTTAGTGCTGGTTGCTTGGCGCCTTCGCGCCTTTGCGTGAGGCCCAATCAGAACTGAGAGAGGAACCGCACGTCGTTTTGATACAAGTCGCGGATGTCGGTGATGCCGTGTTGTCGCATGCAGATGCGTTCCACTCCTAAGCCGAACGCGAAGCCGGTGACTTCTTCGGGGTCGTAGCCGACGGCCCGCAGCACGTTGGGATCGACCATGCCGGCGCCACCCATCTCCATCCAGCCGGTGTTGCCGGCCGCGTCGGTCCAGTTCATGTCGACTTCGACGCTTGGCTCGGTGAATGGGAAGAACGACGGGCGGAAGCGCACATGCATGTCTTCGCCGCCGCCGAAATAGCTGACAAAGAACAGGCGAAGGACGCTCTTCAGGTCGGCCATCGTGACGCCCTTATCCACCAACAGTCCTTCGATCTGAAGGAACATGGGATAGTGCGTCGCGTCGGCCGTGTCGGGACGGTAGACGCGCCCCAGCGAGATGATTCGCACTGGCGGCTTCGTGTTTTCCATCACGCGGATCTGCACGGTGCTCGTTTGGCTTCGCAACAGCAGCGGTGAGTCTGATTCCGCGGCTGCGGAATTCGCGGTACCGAGGTAAAAGTTATCAAGCGGGTCACGTGCTGGGTGCGAGAGCGGGATGTTCAGCGCTTCGAAATTGTGCCAATCGTCTTCGATCTCGGGACCTTCGACGGCCGTGAATCCTAGGCGGCCCATGATGTCCTTCATCTCGCGAATCGTCTGCGTGATGGGGTGCAGTCGGCCGATCCGCACAGGTTTGCCCGGCAGAGTGACGTCGAACGCCTCGCTCGCGGCTTCGCCTGCACCGCTCAGGTTTTCCTGGGCGGCCTCGAATGCGGATTCGACAAGGCCCTTCACTTCGTTAAAGCGTTTCCCGGCCGTCGGTTTGTCGGCCTTGTCGACTTTGCCGAGGCCTTGCTGCGCGGATTTTAGCTGGCCATTCTTTGCGCCCAAGAATTCGACCCGCGCAGCTTCGAGGGCTTCCGCCGAGTCGGCAGAGTTGAACGTCGTTTGCGCTCGCTCGACTAACGCGTCGAGATCGGCAAGAAACTGGGCGAGGGACACGCGTCTGGCCTCAATCCATGTGAAGCGGCGTTAGGCGGCCAGCGCATCGCGGGCTTTTTCGACGACCGCGTCAAACGCTGCCGGATCGCTCACGGCCATCTCGGAAAGCATCTTGCGATCCAGCTCCACGTGCGCCTTCTTCAAACCATTCACCAGTTCGCTGTAGCGGAGGCCACGCTCGCGGGCTGCGGCGTTGATACGGATGATCCACAATTTGCGGAACTCACGTTTGCGTACGCGACGATCGCGAAAGGCGTAAGCCTCAGCACGGACAAGAGTTTCTTTGGCAGTGCGAAGCAGGTTGCCGCGTCCGCCGCGGTAGCCTTTAGTCTTCTTGAAGAGGCGATTCTTCGCCTTGTTACGGGCTGCGCCCTTGGTGGTTCTCATCGTTTGGAACCCTTCATTTCTTTGTTCTCACGTCCAGGTCCCTTGCTCACGGTGCAAGGCGTTTCTACCCGACGAGGTTGTAATGAGTTGCGAGGCGCGAGTTGTGAGGCGCTAGTTGCTGAAAAACTAGCGCCCAGCGCCTAACAACTAGCTCCTAGTAGCTATTCCCAGCCAACGCCTTCGCGACCATCTTCGAGTTGACGTCGCTGGTGACCGAGGTGCCACGCAGGTTTCGCTTGCGTTTCTGGCTCATCCGTCCGGCTAAGTGGCTGGTGCCGGCTTGGCGATGCTTGGCTTTGCCTTTGGCCGACAGTCGAAACCGCTTTTTGGTGCCTTTGTGGGTCTTTTGCTTGGGCATGGCTCTATCTTTCCACGAATGCGTTCAGTGAAGCCCCACATTGTAGCAAAGTGGTGGCGACCCCAAAAGCCCCAACAACCGGCCGCTCCGAATCGTCGATCACCGCAATCCGCTGGGTCACGGGAGTCCCGCAAGGTTGCTACTTCGGCGCCAGAATCAGCACAATCCGACGACCTTGCATGCCTGCTTGCTGCTCGACTTTCGCGACGTCGTCCAGTTCGGTGACCAGCCGCTCGACCAGTTTGAAGCCCTCGTCGACGTGGGCGTTTTCACGGCCGCGAAAGATGACAGAGCAGATGACTTTGTCGCGCTCGTTGAGGAATTTCCGCGCGCGGTTGACCTTGGTCATGAAGTCGTGCTCGCCGATTTTCGGCCGCAGACGGATTTCCTTGTTTTTGCCTTGATGAGTGTGGCCTTTGGCGTGCCGCTTCTTCTGCTGATACTTGAACTTGCCGAAGTCCATGATGCGGCAGACTGGCGGCTTTTCAGTTGGCGCTACCTCGACCAGGTCGAGCCCAGCCTCGCGGGCCTGGTCTAGTGCATCGTCGCGGGATAGGACTCCGAGTTGCTCGCCTTCGCTAGAAATGACGCGTAGTTCCGGTGATCGGATCTGGTCGTTGATCCGCTGCTGCTTATTGTCGATGGTTTCGAATCTCCAGGGTTAAAGGTGCGAAAAAACGCAGGCCATGGTGCCCAAGCGGAAAAAGCCTGCAAACAGGTACACAAGTATTGGCCATGCGGTGGCCTAAGGTCAACAGTTTGCAGGGAATTCAGCGATTTGATTCAGAGGAAACTCCTAATTCGCTGAATCCTCATCATCGGCATGGTCGGCCACCTGGCGGACCGTTTTGTCCGCGATTTCCTGGCTGAGCTTGGCTATTGCCTCACCCAGTGGCATGGCTCCCAGATCGCCCTCGATGCGGTCTCGGACGGTGACTGTGCCGTTCTCCGCGTCTTTCTCGCCGACCACGAGCATGTAGGGAATCAGTTCCAGTTGGGCTTCTCGGATCTTGGCTCCCAGTTTCTGGCCGCGAAAATCGCCAGTGACGCGGAATTTTTCGTCACGCAGCCGCTGCTCTACCTGACGGCCGTAATCCTCGGATTTCTCGCTGACCGTCAGCACCCGCAGTTGCTCGGGGGCTAGCCAGAGCGGAAATGCCGCCGCAAAGTGCTCGATCAGCACGCCCACGAAGCGTTCCAGCGAGCCGAATGGGGCGCGGTGGATAATCACTGGTCGATGCGGCTGGTTGTCCGCCCCGATGTATTCCAGGTCGAAACGCTCTGGGTTCTGGTAGTCAACCTGCACGGTGCCCAACTGCCAGTCGCGACCGATCACGTCTTTGACGACAAAGTCGATTTTCGGGCCGTAGAACGCGGCCTCGCCAGGCTCGGCAGTGAATTCGACGCCCAAATCCTCCGCAGCCTCGCGGCAGGCGGCTTCCGCGCGGTCCCACTGCTCGGCCTCGCCCACGTATTTGTCGCTGGACGGGTCGCGCAGCCCAACGCGGACGCGGTAATCGTGCATGCCGAGTGTGCCCAGCACGATCTTCACGAGTTCTAAACAGCCGGCAATTTCGTCTCCCAGCTGGTCTTCGGTCATGAACAGATGGGCGTCGTCCTGGGTGAAGCCGCGTACCCGGGTCATTCCGCCCAGTTCGCCCGACTGCTCCCAGCGATAAACGGTACCAAACTCAGAAAGCCGAATCGGCAAGTCCCGGTAACTATGCCGCTCGCTGGCGTAGATGCGGAAGTGATGGGGGCAATTCATCGGTTTGAGCAGATACCCGTCGATATCACCTTCGCGGAGAAGGTTTGACAGTTCGCCGCACCCGCAGCCATCGTCGGCCAGCTTCTTCATGACCTCCCGATCGACGATTGGCGAGAACTGCGAATCTTCGTAGTACGGGAAGTGCCCGCTGGTGCGATACAGGTCGAGCTTGCCAATGTGGGGCGTAAAAACCTGGGTGTACCCTTGCCGAACGAGATGTTCGCTGATGAAATTCTGCAGTTCTTGGCGGATGATTGCGCCTTTGGGCTTCCACAGCACGAGCCCAGAGCCGACTTTGTCGTCGATTTCGAACAGCTCGTGTTTTTTCCCCAGCACACGGTGATCGCGCCGCTTCGCTTCTTCCAATCGCTGCAGATGCTGCTTGAGCTCCTTTTTGTCGAAAAAAACAGTCGCATACAGGCGTTGCAGTTGCTGGTTGCTCGCATCGCCTTTCCAGTACGCACCTGCCAGGCTCAGCAGTTTGAAGCCCTTGCCGATAAAGCTCGTGCTCGGCACATGCCGGCCACGACACAGGTCGAGGAATTCCCCTTGGCGGTAGAACGAGACGTTCTCCTCGTCGGCCAGGCCGGTCTCAAGATGTTCTACCTTGAATTCTTGGCCCATTTCGCGGCACAACTCAATCGCTTCTTCACGCGACATTTGCAGACGTTCGAAGCGCTGGTCTTCCTTGACGATCTTCTTCATCTCCGCTTCGATCTTCGAAAAGTCGTCTTCCGATAACGGTCGCTCCAGCGCCATATCGTAGTAGAAGCCGGTCTCGGTGTAGGGACCAAACGCCAGCTGCACACCCTCGAACAAACGAATAACGGCTTGCGCCATCACATGGGCACACGAATGCCGCAACACGTCGAGCGACTCTGCATCACGCTTGGTGAGTAGACGCAAACGCACTTCGCCATCGCTTGGCAACGGCTCGTGCAAGTCGATCATCGCTCCGTCGACTTCTGCCACGACCGCTGCCTTGGCCAAGCCGGGGCCAATTTCCGCTGCCACATCATAGGCAGATACGCTCTCACGAAACTCACGCCGACTACCATCCGGCAAAGTGATTTGAAGCATGGAATCCTGATATTCTTCATCTAAAAGGGTTTAGTGTTTACGCCGCCAGCAACAGGCGATTCAGATCAATAACCTGGCGGAAAGTAACGCGAGTATACGCTTCTGACGTTTTGCTGGCCAAGCCAATCCGCCGCTTGGACCGCGATCGTCAAACACTTAATGATCAACCATGATCAATAACGTCCCGCCGTGCGGACGGAATGGCGTAGAGGGCGCAATCCAATTGGATTGACCCCTTGCAGGTAGCCCTTGGTTCGCGTTGTCGCGAAGCACAGCGTGCTTATTCTTTGAGGCCGTCGGTGTTTGCTCACTTCCACTGCTGAATTTGGTGTGGTTTTCTTGGTGAGCTGGGATGAAAGAAGGCAATTGAAGACCTTTAAATCAGTGCAAAATCTCAGCGTGAGGTTGCTGAGAATCAGGTGTTCGCTCGATATCTGTTGATTCGATCAGTGCAAGTGCTCGGTTGCGGCGGGAAACCTCGTTACTTCGTCAAGCCCAACCAAGGGAAATTCCGGCATAATTGCAAAAAAAATCAAGGTTTTGATTTTTCGTAAAGTCTTATTTGTCAACAAGAAAAGTCATTTTCTTGCCCCAGCCCATCTATTTTCCCCAAAAAATCTCCCTTTCAGGACTAGCAAAAGTGTTGCAAGCCGGGAATTCCTTGGTAAAGTGGTGGAAGAACAGGCGGTAGTTCCGCCGATCAACGGGAATTCTTATCTGGGGTAGTGGGAAAAAGTAACTGGAATCGATCAACGTTTGCCTATAGGCAAACTAGCTGGTCACAGTTGTTGTCCGCAGCTTCAGATCACTTGTGTCAGTTCGGGTCCACAAAAAATTACAGGACGGGACTGTGATCACGGGTGGGGCAGACTTCTTCGCTGACACAAGAGTCATTTTTTCCGGCTAGATCGAATCAGCTGACTACTACCTAACCTTTAAGCAACTTAGGCCCCCACAGAACTTAACTGAGATATTGTCCTTATCTTCAAACGTGAACGTTTGACTCGGGGAAACTGGAGAACTGAAAAATGAAACGCAGTCTATCTTTTTGTGCAATCGCTCTCGTAGCTGTCATGGCTCACTCGGCAACTGCCGACATCAATGTTCAGCTCAACCTTCGTTATGATGACCCCGCCGATGAGTCGGCTGGCGGTACGTGGGAGCTATTGGCCGGTTCCACTGGTGGTGGTCTTGCCGGTCTGTCGGCTCTGATCGACGGTATCAACAACGACGCCACCGCAGCTGGTAGCTCGGGCTTCGAGGTTTTCGAGTCGCAGCAAGTTGGTTCGGTTGTCGAAATCGTGACTGGTAGCGATTTGGCTGCTCCGCTGGACGAAGACGTAGGTCAGGGTGCTGGCACGACCGGCAACGTCGAAGACGACCTATTCCCTGGTAACTCGCCGGCAATCTGGGCCAACAACGCTCTGCTCGCCTCGGGTACCTTCGGTTCCACTCGTCCTTCTTTCCTGGTAACTTCCGGCACGTTGGCTGCAGGTGCTAACGAATTCAGCGCTGGCTCGGCCGTTTCCGCAACGGTTGCTAACTGGACCGTTCGTGGCGACAGCGTTGCTACTGATGGCCTCCTTGAGGGCGATGCTGACCGTGACGGCGACGTCGACATCAACGACTTCAGTTTGCTGTCCAGCAACTTTGACCAAGCCCCAACGACTTGGGATCAAGGTAACTTCAACTCGATTGATGGCACGAACATCAACGACTTCAGCTTGCTGTCGGGTAACTTCGACACGTCTGCAACTCCTCCGGCAATCGGCGCCGTTCCTGAGCCCAGCTCCGCTGTTGTGCTCGTCGCTGGTTTGCTCTCGTTGGCAGCTGCTGGACGCAAGCGATAGGATTTGGTACACTGATATAAACGTAACATGAGTCCCAACTTTGGGGCTTATTAGAAAACACCTCTTGATTAAGTAAAACTAGTAGGGAGTCTAGTGAAGAACAGCAACACTGTGATTGTTACAATGGAGTTTTTAGAAAGTTGTTTTCACTAAGATTTTGGAGATATAAGATATGAAGAAAATTATTGCTCTAACCGCCGTTCTGGCACTTTTCGCTGCTCCGTCGGCATTTGGTCTTGGTATTAGCGTTGATCCGATCGGTCGTACCGCCGAAGGTATTTACTCCGTCTGGCTCGATGGAATGGATGCCGAGATCGACTCCATCGACATCTCGATCGTGGGCGATGGCATTGAATTGTTAAACCCGAACAGCGGGCTCGATGGCTTCGTTCCTCGTGGCCCTGGCGACCCGTTCTCCTATGTCAATGCTCTGCTTGCTGCCCCGACGGCCGCACCCGGTGGGCAAGGCTGGAGCTTGGTGGGTAACGAAGCCACTCCTGCTGGCATTCGTATCGCTGGTGGCCCGCTCGGTGCCAAGATTGACACTTCAGCGCCTCTGTTCCTGGCGAACGTGATGATTCCTGCTGATGGGAACGCTGAGTACGTCGCCACGTTTGTTAATGGTGGCAATACAGTCGGTGAAGCTCGGGGTCCGATCCCCGTTCCCGAGCCAGCCACCTTGGCTTTGGCCGGTTTGAGCATCCTCGGCGTTGCTTTCAGCCGTCGTCGCTAAACTGCATTAGCATATTGCTAATCTGAGACAATAACGGCCCCGCTGCTTCGGCAGCGGGGCTTTTTTTGTTGGTAGGGGAGAAACTTCAAGCGACAGCTTCTAGCGGAATCGCTTGCTTCGCTGGGCATCACTGAACATCGTCAGATAGGTTGACGGCGATGCGCAAGACTATCGCAATAGCTTTGATGACCTGGATGTCTTCCGGCCGCCCTGCCCAGGCGGTACAAATCAACGTCGTTGAGAACGGCAGGGACCGCTCTTCAGGAGCCCAATTCAATCGTGTTGGGCTTGATCGGCAGCTGTGGGTGGATGATTGTCCGTCGCGGCGAACGCATTGCTAGCTGAGTCGCTGCCCGCTGCTGATCTTGTTGATACTGGTCAATTCGCTATAGTTCCTGCCCACTGTTCGAAGCGTTAAGGCAGGGAGGTAGCATGGCCTGGCAGAGGGCAATCGCAGTAAGTGTCGTTATGCTGAGCGGCCAGTGTGCGCTAGCGGACTCGATTGACTTCCGCAGCGCGGTCCGTCGCGTCACGGCGCTGGAGGCGAGTGACGGAGCGCCGGCAGGTGGCGTCGTCTATGAGCACTATGTCACGACCGACGCGGATATCGTATCGATTGGCCTTGTCGAGACGAATATCATCAGCGGGCAGTTGTATGATCACCCGCTGTCGAGCGCCGGCGAATCGCCGCGTACCAGTCTGCAAGAGTCCTTTCCCGGATTGTCTGCTGACTCGTTTATTACGACGCCCGGGCCAACACAAGTATCAAACATCGGCTCGCCCATGGACGGCGACACGACGTTCCGGGATACGGAAGACAACGGACCGCAGACGGATTTTCGCTTTGCACAGCTGACATTCCCAAATGGCGGCGGAGTGAGTTTCTCTGGCCAAGTGTCGATCGAGGGTTCAGCGGGTGTGTTTGCACAGCCGTTCAGCTTCCTGAACCTTCCGATCGTGCAGCACGCATATCTCGACAGCTATCCGGCCGACGGCAGTGAGATTCCCTTGACGCACGCCCTGGCCCGCAATGAGAGTGTCGTCAGTAATGCAATCGTCCTCTCGGCGGCGGGACCCGGAGGTTTGCCGTTCGAGATCCATGACGTGACGGTCAACAGCGATGAGCATGGGCTGTTTTCGGCAACTGCCAACGGCATGAACATCGATGTGGAAGTCGACCTGGCCGCGGCCGGGCAGATGCCGAGTGGCAGACGGTCAACGGCTGAGCTGACGGTGGAAACCAACAGTGGTGACCTGAACTTCACGCTCAGCGTGCAGGTGCCAGAACCAGCAACGTGGGTATTCGCCGCGATTGGTGTGCTCAGCTGTGGAGTGAAACGGCCTCGGTTCGCTCCGAAATCTCGCCAGTGAGCTGCTGCTCGTCATTGACGGCAACCTGCTTGTCGGTCAGCTTAAAAGGATGACTGACTCCAAAAAAACGCGTCGGATCACCGTCCCACAGTTTAGCGAGATGAAGGCCAGCGCCGCGGGAAGTAGCGGGCGGAAGATCTCGATGCTCACGGCGTACGACTATGCCATGGCGCAGTTGGTGGACGAGGCAGGGGTCGAAGGCATCCTGGTCGGCGACAGCATGTCGATGGTCGTGCAGGGGCACGAGAACACGCTGCCCGTTACGCTGGACGAGATGATTTATCACGCCGAGATGGTCGGACGGGCCGTCAACCACGCGTTGGTGGTGGTCGACATGCCATTTCCCAGCTATCACTTGGGTGCCCACAAGGCGATCGAAAACGCCGGTCGGATTCTCAAGGAGACGCGCTGCCAGGCAGTCAAGCTCGAGGGCGGCGCCGCGCAGGCCGAGACGATCGCGGCGTTGGTCTCGGCGGGAATTCCCGTGATGGCGCATGTTGGGTTACGTCCGCAAAGTGTGCATCAGTTGGGTGGCTATCGTGTGCAACGCGACGAGTCGGCATTGCTGCACGACGCCCGCGCGGCCGCCGAGGCGGGCGCGTTTGCCGTTGTGCTGGAATGCGTGCCGTCGTCGATTGCCAAGTCGATCACCGAGAAAGTTCCCATCCCAACGATCGGTATTGGCGCCGGTCCCGATTGCGATGGTCAAGTGCTGGTGCTCAACGACGTATTGGGCTTGGGGAGCGACTACGTCCCACGGTTTGTCAAAGCCTACGCCGATCTCAAGACCGAAGTCACGAACGCCGCCCGCCGATTCCGCGACGAGGTACGCGATGGAACCTTCCCCGCCAGCGAACACGAGTATGAGTGACGTGGCGGGGTGAGCGAGCGGGGTCAGGGGAGCATCGGCCGTTTTTCGCGCGGTGATCCAGCTTTTCATTGTTGAGCATTGGTTTCGCAATGGTCTATTGGGTAGAGATTCGATTGCTCTACTGGTCGGGACGACCTAAAATACAACTATGTCTTCCGCCGAACCCATGCCACTGATGTCGGTCGAGCAGTATCTGTCGCAGGAGACCGACGGGGATCTGCGCCACGAGTACCTTGGCGGCTATCTTTACGCCATGGCGGGGGCCAAGACGGTCCACAACCGAATTGCTTCGAGTTTTCTCATTCGCGTGGGCTCGCAGCTTGTGGATCATCCGTGCGAGGCGTTTAATTCGGATATGAAAGTCCGTATCCAAATGGCGAGTCACACTAGGTTTTACTACCCTGACGGGATGGTGGTATGTACACCGAATCCGCCCGACGATCCTTATCAGGATCAGCCTGTTGTGGTGGCGGAAGTCATCTCCGAGTCGACGCGGCGGACCGACGAGGGCGAGAAACGCGAGGCGTATCTGTCGATCCCGACGCTGCGGGTTTATCTGTTGATCGAGATCGACAGACCGCAAGTGGTCGCCTACCGACGCGACGAAACCAACGGTTTTCAGAGCGAGTACTACTCCGGACTGGACTGCGTGGTTCCGCTGGAGGAAATCTCCGCGACCTTGCCGCTGCGCGACTTGTACCAGCGTGTCGAGTTTACGCCGACTGCGTCATAGACTCTTCGCTCCGCCGATTCAAGCCCTCGCAGTTTTCTTGCAATTAGGCCACTGCTTCTCGTACGATTGGGCTACTGAACGATCGGATCGTTAACCTGCAGCCGGCGCGCTGTTTGGAGTTGACCGCGCCTGCGCGGAAGGCAGCCGAGGGAGCGTGGTTGCGGACACGACGACGACTTTTTAGGAACCGGTTGCGAAATGTGTAACTGGCGGCGATGAAACGACTTAGCATCGTCGTACAGTGAATTATTCGGACACTTGCGGAGGCCGGATTCCGAAAAAGACACAGAAATCGAGGCAGGGTGATCGCTTCAAAGCGTTTATTGATCCACAGTTGCGCACAATGAACGAGTCAAAGGGAGCGTGATTATTCGGACACAAAGCACTTGTCGGAAGCATCGTCAAAAAGTGACAATAGTCGCGGCAACCCAAAAGTGGATTCAACGATGCAGGCTGCAGGTGCCGCCTTCGCAGTCGGTGCTGCCACCCAGCCAACGACTTAGCCGGTAGCGGTTGCGGGCGATCCAGCGATAGATGGGTCGCCACAGCAGCATGCTGCCGGGGAAATACATCACCGGCATCGCCCACCAGAGGCGGCGGAGGCGCAGTGTGAGATAACGCAGAGCTGCAGCTCCCCAGTGCCGCTTGCCGTGGGTGTCGACGATGCACATTTCCTGCATCAGTCGATCGTGACTGAGGTCGGGCCAGCGCTCGATCACCTGCGGATCGTGCAACGATAGGTAAGAGAGCTTCTGTTGGCAGTCCCACCACGGCAGCTTGCTGACCTGGCTGGTGCAGATCCCGCACTGGCCGTCGAAGATCACGACGTCGGTGTCGGGTCGCTGGTCGGGGCTGGGAAGTTGTTCAGGCGTCATGATTTCACTAGATATACCGTAGTTTAGCTTGCATTTTAACCTGGATTGGCCGGTTCGGCGTGACCAGAGACCGTCGTGCCGATAGAATATTAGAGTATCTTCTGCAGAGATAGTTTACGGCGTTAATCTCAATCTTGCGCTCCCGTCAGTACGGAAGCGAGACACTTGACCACAGACGAGGAACAGCCGAAATGGACCAAATTCGCGAGCAAGTGAAGCGTGCCCAACGTCGTTTGTCGGTGGAGCTGTTTCTGAATCGGCTGTTGCGGTGCTGGTTCGTGACGCTGATTCTGGCTGTCGTGGCGGTGGCGGTTCCGAAGATCTGGTCGATTGGACATCTGTTCGAAAGCGGCCTGCCGGCGAATTGGTCGTTCGGTTGCATCGCGACGGGACTCATCTCAGGTTTGCTCGTTGCGCTGGCTTGGACGTGGCTGCGCGGGCGTAGCGAGTTGGAAGCGGCGGTGGAAATTGATCAGCGCTATGGTTTGAAGGAACGGGTCGCCAGTAGTTTGTCTATGACGCCCAAGGATGCCGAGACACCAGCGGGTCAGGCCCTGCTCACCGATGCGATGCGTGCGGTCGGGAGGATCGACGTGGATGAGAAGTTCAAGATTCGTTTTCACCGACGCGCGTGGCTTCCCATCGTTCCTGCGTTGTTGGCATTTGTGCTTGCCGCGTTCGTAGACAACCAGGATGCCAAGAGCAACATCGAGAATAAGCCGCCCGAACTGACCAAGGAGCAGCACGCGAACGCGACCAAGAAACTCCGCGAACGGTTGGAGCAGCGTCGCAAGGAAGCTGCGAAGAAGGGACTCAAGGACGCTGAAGGCCTGTTCCGCGAATTGGAGAAGCAAACGGAAAAGATGGCGGAAGCCAAAGACGCTGATCGCAAGAAGAGCCTGGTGAAGATCAACGATTTAGCCAAGCAACTGGAAAAACGTCGTCAGCAACTGGGTGGAGAGGACCAACTGCGGAAACAGTTTGAGAAGCTCAACAACCTGAACAAAGGCCCAGCCGACAAGATGGTTGACTCAATGAAAAAGGGCGACTTCAAGGCGGCCAAGCAGGAGCTAGAAAAGCTGAAGGAGCAGTTGCAAAACGGCAAGCTCGACAAACAGGCCAAACAAGAACTCCAGCAACAGCTCAAGCAGATCCAGCAGAAGATGAACGAAGCGAAGGAAGCTCGGCAGCAGGCGATGGAGGATCTGAAGAAACAGATTGAGCAACAAAAGCAGCAAGGCAATCTGTCGAAGGCGGGCGAGTTGCAGCAGAAGCTCGACCAGATGCAGCAGCAACAAAACCAGGCGAACAAGATGAATCAGCTCGCGCAAAAAATGGGCGAGCTGCAGCAGAAGATGCAGCAAGGCGATACCAAGGGAGCCGCACAGGCGCTGGACGATATGATGCAGCAGATGGAGCAACTGCAGCAGGAAATGGCGGAAGGCGAAATGCTCGACGCGGCGATGGACCAATTGCAGATGGCCAAGGATGCGATGGGCTGCCAGGGCTGTGACGGCGAAGGATGCCAGGCCTGCCAGGGCGGCATGGGGGGCATGGGCGATCAGTTCAGCGAGCAGCCCGGCAATGGCATGGGTGTCGGTCGAGGATTTGGACCGCGGCCTGACGAAAAGAACGACGTGAGCTTCCGTGACTCGCGCGTCCGTGCGAAGCCGGGGAGAGGGTCTGCCGTGGTCGTGGGCGAGGCGGATGGACCGAACATTCGCGGTCTGGTCGCCGAATCGATCAAGGAGCAGATGGCTACTGACGCGAGCAAGCCGGCCGACCCGCTAGTGGTTGAGCAGCTGCCAAAATCGCGTCGTGAGCACGCTGAGGAGTACTTCAATTCGCTTCGAGGTGAGTAAAGAGGTGAATTGCGGGTTCCTCCCCAGACGCCCCAAAGACCTAATTTCCGCGATAATCGGAACTCGACGGATCTTGGGCCGGCCAAAAATATTAGTGATTTGACGTAGGACGGATAAAATAGGGGCAATATACTGGCGGTTACTTGCCTGCCCCTGCAGTCCTGCCGAGTTTATCTGACGTGCGTCAACTTCACAGAATAGCCGCCCTGGTGCTGGCTGCGATTTTCGCCTGGTTTGCCTACTCACCAACTGCGTACGCATCTGATGCTGCCGACGTGGCGGAGGTCGTCGCCGCGCTCGACGACTTGGACCAATGGGTCGGTGACGGCGACAACGGCGCAAAGTGGCGCAGCTATTTGATGTCCCCTGAGCTTCGTGAGCAGTTGGCGCTGGGAGCGGAAGCGGATCCTGCGGTCGTATCGCGAGTGCTGCAGCAATACGAGTCTGATGCGACCGGCTTAGACAAGCGGCGATTCACCGCCACGCGTCAGCGACTGAAATCGTGGCTCGATGCGCTGAAAAGCCAGTATGTCGGCAACCTCGCCAAGCTCGCTTGGGCAACGCGCGGCGACCATGTGCCTATCGATGAAGATCGATTTTCACACGCACGCGATCGTATGCGGACCGCTGCACAACGGCTCGAGCAGCGGATCGGCGTCGATTCGGCATTCGCGGCGGGTTGGAAGGAGTACCTCCGCTGGAACTTACTGCAGCCGCACTTCAGCGACGACGTAAGAATCACAGGCCAGTCGCTCCGCGACCTTGATTCGGTGCTGCGACGCTTGCGCTCCAACAAACCGGGTCTTGAGCACCCAGTGTTCACAGAGACGGCAGACGCGCTGGAGCAATACCGGGAACTTGCGTTCTGGTACGCGCTCGGCCAACGACGTGATACGCGGCCTCGTTACAACAGCTTTCTCCTGGAACTGGAAAAGCAACTCCTGCGGAACCAAGAAGCGCCCACGGTGGAATCGACAAGGCAGATTGGCAAAGTCGTTGGTTTGATCCGACAACTCGGTGACACCTCAGGGTTGGCCAGTCAGGTGAAACAAGAGTTCGGACGTTCCAACATGTTGCTGAAAGTTTCGTCAGCCGCTGTGCAGCAACTGGCTCAGCGCCCGGTCACCGAGACGACACCTGTTCGAGATTGCATCCTGGGGGCGCGCGTGGTCGGTACCGCGAACTCGTGTGGCGTGTTGAGTGTACGGACCAAGCACGGAGCGGACCACATCGCTGTTGAGCTGCAGCTAGCTGGCAACATTCAGTCAAACACATTCAGCTACAAGAAACCTGTGCGCGTGTCGAGCACCGGTTCCACGAACTACATAGCGACCAAACAGCTCGAAGTCAGCGACGAGCTCTTCCGCTTACTGCCATCGGCCGCGTCCGCACGCACCAAGACACGGACCCACTCGGTGAAGAAGATGGGCGGCAAGTTTGGTGCGCGATTGATTGAACGCATCGCCCGCAAGAAAGTTGCCGAGAGCAAACCGCAGGCAGAGTACGTCGCCGCACGACACGCCGAGCAACAAGTGGTCGAGAAATTTGATAAGCAGGTCGTTGAAGCCCTCTACCAGGCGCGCCAAAACTACGACACCAAACTCCGACCGCCACTGCAGCGAATCGGCATGTTTCCCGAACAGCTGCACATGTCATCCACCACGTCGAACGTGAAGATCGAAGCCACACTCGCTTCCTACCGGCAGATTTCGACGGATCGCCTGCCGCCCGGGTCTCGCGAAGACAACGATCTCGCCTTGCAGGTACACGAATCGGCCGTGAACAATATCGTGCCGCACCTGATCGCCGGCGCAACGATCCAGCAGGAGAGCGAGGACCAAGCTCCAACTATCGAGGGCGATGTACCTCCCTGGCTGAAGAAGTTGGGCGAAGACCCGAAAGTGAAAGAGCAGTTCGCTGCCAAGAAACGGGACGAGCAGACGCCCGATTTCAAGCCGTGGGCGTTTGTCCTCAACAGCGAACACCCGATTAGTGTGAGCTTCCAAGACGGGAAGATCACCTTGCGAATCCGCATTGCTGAGCTGAAAACGTTCGAGGATGGCGAGGAATCGGTACAGAAGAACTGGGACTTCCTGGTGACCTATCGGATCGAGCAGGAGGACAATCGCGTCGTGCTTAGACGCGAGGGTAAGATCGAGGCGCTTCCGACCGGATTCGACCCAGTATGGTTTGGTGACCCACGTTGGGGTGAGAAACTGTCAGCCAGAGAGGTCGGCATACGCAAGAATCTGGAAGACAATATCAACAAGCGAGTTGCTGATGGTGGCGGCTTCCCGTTAGAGATTGAGCTGCCGCCACTGGAGCTACCCGTCGCTGAGAACAAGAAGCAAGAATTGCTCCTGCACCAACTCGAGTGCGACGAGGGCTGGCTGACGCTGGGCTATCGCTTACCTTAGCGCCAGTCGAACTAGCGGACGGGGAGGGATTCGAACCCCCGGTACCTCTCGGCACGCCGGTTTTCAAGACCGGTGCATTCGACCACTCTGCCACCCGTCCGTCGAAGATGCTGGTTTCCTGAGTCAGGATTAGATCGCCGTCTAATTCTAGCGAGATAACCGCGCGTAGTAAAACGGCATCTCCAGAATCAGTTCATCGCACTAACACGTGGTGTGAGGTGACATTGGATTGCGGTGGAAGGACGTTGACGTCGACGACTCTCAATCGTCCTCGACGGCGCCTGGCCAAAAACCACGACTGCATTTGGTGACGCGGTCAGGTAGGATCTTCCATGCTAAGAGGCTTTGGATTTGCGCCGTCGGAGAGCCGACTCCGCGACGGCCCAAATCGTCTGCGGAGTCGGCCTGCGGGGTCCGAATCGATAGCGGCAGGCGTTGATGTCGAGTTACAGCGGAAAATTCACTTGAGCCAGGAACTCAATGTCGAAGAAGCGGTCGTCGCCATCGGTGATTGGCACGACGGTACCCACCCGCAGGTTCGCTCCGTTGTCGAGTTGCGTGTCGATTCCCGCGGTGAGATTCAACACGTCGATCCGGTTACCTTGGCTGGTGAAACTGACGTCCGTTCCATTCGGTGTGTCGATCTGGACCACGTCGGTGTCTTCCAAAGTGGTGGTGTAATGAAACTCAACCAGCCCAGACACGCGCCTGACTGTGTCTCGACTCGTGTAGAGATCCTTCGCCAGTGAGTAGTCGAAGTACAGCAGGGTCTGCTCCTGAAAGTCGGCATGAACGACCGCCGGATTCAGGAACGCTGTTGGGTCTTCTCCGTACATCAGCGAATTGGCA
This sequence comes from Bythopirellula sp., assembly GCA_028285205.1. Classification (GTDB taxonomy): domain Bacteria; phylum Planctomycetota; class Planctomycetia; order Pirellulales; family Lacipirellulaceae; genus Bythopirellula. The sequence continues at coordinate 16,985 of JANQQA010000132.1, forward strand.
TTGGTCGCGACGTCGACCTGCAAGAATCCCTGATGGGTCAACCCACCACCTTGCAAGAACAAGAAACCAATAAAAGGGGCCAAGTGCACGGCATCGTTATTGAGCTTAACCGTGTCGAAATTGACCATTCGTATTGTTGTCGCACTGCCAGTCGGCGTATCCACAACAAGTCCAGCAGCCAGAGCGCAGTCGTCCGAGGTGGTCAGAAGTACCTTCAGCGCAGCTGACACGTTGCCCAACTCCGTGCCGTTGCGACGAAACGCGGTCATCGAATCAACGAAATCGTTGTTGGCACTCAAGGGCAGGCGGATGTCTATTGAGCAGATGCCATCGAAGAAGGTTTTTTCCAGACCCAGTGTGTAGCGATCGATGTTGCTCGTCTCGCTGACCGAGTTGATGGCATTTTGAAAATGGTTGTAGTTGAAGAAGATACGATCGGTTGGCAACGCTCCGGTGTTCTCAGCAATCTTCCGCCGAGTTGCGCTACCGGCGGTAGGGATTTCGGCGAATGTGTGGTCGAACGAGTCAGCGTATTGCAGCGCGGGGGAAAGGCTATCACCCATGATTGGCGCGGCACGAGCGAGGCGTGGCGAGAACGAAGTAGTGTTTCGCGAACTACTCGCTGTGCTTGTCGAAGACCCAGCAGTCGAACTGGGGATCGGACTGAGATTCGGTAGCGGTTGATTCAGTGCCGGTGGGATGGACTGTGGGCTGGGAGCCAGCAGGCTCTGATCGGTCGCTTCGGCGAAGCCGGGCTGGCCAACTTGAGGCTCCGGTGCCGCGAACTCGGGCTGTCCGGGTTGCAGTTCCGATGCGTTGGAGTCACGAAACGGATTCGGCATGACTTGTTCCGCCGGCGCCGCGGGATCAGGCTGAGCGGGATTAACAAGCTCGGTCTGAGGAACGGGTCCAAAGATCGTGTCTTCCTGAGCCTGAACGCTGTGCGGCGGAATCATAGCACACACGCTCACCGCGAGCGCAAAGATGCACGAACGCATAAGAAATCCCCCCCGGGTAACTTCCGCGACTGCCGCCTTGGAAGCCAAATGAATTGTAGGATAAGACTAGCTTCAGAAAAGCAGCCAGCGGGAGTGCGAGCCCCCGCAGTAATCACCTATCGGCTAACCAGGTGTATGGCTTGATAGAAGTTCTCTGCGCGTCGTGCTAGCAACACGCCGTACAGAAGAGCTCCAAGTCCACTACTGCAAGCGGCAGTCGGACGATTGGCGACCTGACAGGAATGGGCAAACCGATCGTAGGGCAACGCGCTAGTACAACGGCACGTTCAATTGAGCTTGGAACTCGAAATCGAAGAAGCGATCGTCGTCTGAGGTAATCGGTGCGACCGTGCCGAACCGCAGCTGTGTGCCGCCACTAAACTCCGTGTGCAGCCCAAACGTGAGATTGACCACATCGAGTCGATTCCCGAAGCTGGTCACCTCGAATAAGGGGTTGCTGGGTGTGCCGCTGATAACGATGTCTGAGTCTTCGAGAGTTGTCGTGTAGTGCAGCTCTGCCAGTCCGAGAATGCGGTAGATGTCGCAGGTACTCGTCGACCGTCGGCCCGCATGGTAGAGTTCCGTCGCGAATTGATAGTCGATGTAGAGCAGGGTCTGCTCAAGTAATTCGGTACTCGTCGTGCCGCTGCTATCAGAAAACTCAATTGCATTAGGATTGGTCGCCACGTCGACTTGGATGAACCCCTGATGCGTGTGCGCATCTCCAGTGGCGGCGAGGAAGCCGAGGAAGGGTGCCAGGTGCACCGCGTCGTTACTGATGTCGACGGTCAAGGGATCACTAAAGCCTTGATTGACCAGGAGGCTGCCACCGCCCGTCGGTGTATCGATCGTCAGCCCGGCAGCTAACAAGCTATCAGAGTCAGACGTGAGAACTCCTTTCAATGTCACCGACAAGTTACCTACATCGGATCCATTGCGCGAGAAGTCTCCGGGTATGGCGAAGTCGTTGTCAACAACGAACGGAAATCGTATCTCGATCGAAGCCATCTGATCAAGAAACGTCTTTTCCATGCCCACCGTGAAGCGATCGATGTTGCTGGCATACTGCATGTTCTCGTTGATCGCATTGTGAAAATGATTGTAGTTGAAGATGAAGCGATCCAACGGCAGCGAGGAGCTGTTTTCGGCGATCTTCGCACGCGTTGCCCCTCCGCCTTGAGGAAGCTGGCGGTTGCCAGAGCCCAGTTCATCGCGGAAGACCAACGAGGGAGCAACGGTATCGCCCATGATTGGCGCTGCTCGCGCTAGGCGAGGCGAGAACGAACGGTTACTTCCCGAGTTTCGCGAAGACGACACGGGCGTCGTCCGTGGGGAGGGTGGTTGGCTGGTCGGCGCACTTGGTGTGAGGACATTCGGGCTGGCAGCTCCGGGTTGCGTTGCAGCCTCTGCGGGGGTCGGCGTGAGGTTTGGCGTCGGCTGAGCCGTCGGAGCTGATGGATTGGTGATCGCGCCTTCGCCAGTGGCTCCCACGGGCTGTGCTTGGGAATGGTCACACCAGCTGCCGGCTGAAGCGACAGCAAGCCCAAAGTACATTACCCATCGAACGCTGCGAAAAGTGGTGTCCATTGCCGCCCTATCACTTCCTGTGATTCGTGGATTCTTAGATTGTCACTCTGCTAGCAAAGTGAACCGCGTCCCTGCGTTTGCGTAGTATCGGCAATCTGGGTGATATGGCTTGAAGTAATTCTACGGGCGGCCGCTATCAGCGTGTGGAATCGCAAGTCGTTACGTGACAGTGCTGGGCAGCTCTGTCTCTGATCGCAGCTCTTGTACCTTATTTGCCAGCTCGACGAGTTTCTCAAGAATCGGCTTCAAGCCGGCGTACTCTTCCGAATCTGCTTGCAGCGCCTGAATTTCTTGGACTGCCTCCTGGGCTAGTCGTTCCGCCATGTCGAAGTTCGGTTGATCGTTCATGATCAGATCTTCCACGACCGTTTGTGTGAAACTCAGAAGTTGCTCGGCAGCGTCCGCATTGCTGGGGTCGACGCGCAACGCCTGCAAGAGAGTTTCACGACATCTCGCAAGCTGCTCCGCCCCGCTCTCACTCTCTCCGATCATAAAGTTGAACAAGCAATAGTTGTGTTGCGTCTCCGCCAATACGATGCGATACCGATAAACGCTAGGATTGCGAACCGTAAGTCGGCGAAGATTCTTCTCCGCGGTCCGATAGTCTTCAGCCGCCGCCTGTTGGTCCTCCTCACTTTTCTCCGCGCTTAGCATCAATCGGAAGTAAGAATCAGCACGTAATCGGTAGCACCGCGCCAGTTCCAGTCGAACGTTCAACTTGAGTGCAGCGCTGGGCAATCGCTCGTACGAGTCGATGGCCTTGGTTAGGTCTTCGGTGCTAAGCTGCCAGCGACTCCGGATGGCTTCCTCCTGCGACTCGTGGTCTGCGGCAGTCAACTCGTTGTTGGCCATGTTGAAAAAACCTCGCCCCAAATCTCGCCGTACCAGGACTTCGTCCGGTGAGCTTTTCAGAACCTCCATGCGAACTTCTTGGGCCTCGAGCTGTTTGGCGCGGGCGCGGTCTTGTTCAATCAATTCGCGTGCAGTGAATCCGCGGATGCTCATCGCATTGCCTTCGTTCATCAGCGCGCTGGCGAGCAGTCGCTTCGATTCGATGTCCTCGGGCTGAAGCTCCACAACGGTGCTGCGAAGTCGGATAACCTCCGCTGAGTGGCCTTTCCAACTCTGCAATTGCCGCTGGACTTCGGACGTCCGCTTGTCATCGAGCTTGCCCATCGCCTGCATCTGCGTTAGCGATTGCCAGCTCTTTTGCGCCACGATCGCCAACTGATTGTGTGTTTTTGCCATTGCCGCATGGATCTCTGCATCGCCGGTAAGCTGCTCGGCGAGCGACCGCTGCGACACAAGGGCCTGCTCCAACGTCCGCTTCGCTTTGTCGTCGTTGCCCAGCGCCATTTGCACTTTAGCGAGCATGAACTGCGCGTCAGCAAGATCGCGTTGTGATTCAAGATCGTCAGGAGCTTGCTTCACCAACTCGGCATAATACTGCTCTGCACTATTCAGCAGTGTTTCTCGTGCCGCCTGCATGCCCGGTTCCTGAGCCAAGACATCTTCGCTGGCAAAGATGAATGTGTCCTTCACCGCATCGCGTAACTGGCGGGCATTCTGATTGGCTCGCTCCAATTCGCGGTTTGCTATGCCCTCGTTCTCCTTCGCTACTGCCAACGCGCGGTTGGCTTGAATGCCAAAGTTCACCGACACGATCGAGCCAATCACGATTGCCGCGAGCGTCAAAGCAAGCAGCGAAGCTTCGACGGGATGGCGCTGACACAAGCGGTAGCCGCGCGCCCAAAAGCCCAGCGGCCGAGCGCTAATCGGAAAGCCGCCCAGAAAGCGGCGCAAATCGTCGGCCACTTCGTCGGCAGAGGCGTAACGGTCTTGAGGGGCTTTGGCTAGACACTTTTCGCAGATCGTCTGCAGGTCTTGCGGGATGGTGTGTAGAATCTGCGTTAGGGGCTCGGGATCGGTGCGCACGACTTGTCGAATCGTCTCCAGCATGGTCCCGCCGGCGAACGGTGGTTTGCCAGCGAGCAGGGCGTAGAGGGTTGCTCCCAGTGAGTAGACGTCCGTACGGTTGGAAATCTCGTCGAGCTTGCCTCTTGCCTGTTCTGGGGCCATGTAGCTGGGCGTGCCCATCACCTGGCCAGTCATGGTCAGGCCCTCTTCTTCGTGCATGTTCTTGGCCAGGCCGAAGTCCGCGAGGCGAGGGACCTCGTCGTTTTCCAGCATGATGTTGGCGGGTTTCAGGTCGCGATGGATGACCGCCCGATCGTGGGCGTATTGCACAGCCCGGCAGACTTGCTCCATGATTTCGGCGACCCGCCGAGGCGGCAGCTTCTTAGCAGTCGGTCCGACAAACTTGGACAGCGGCGGGCCATCGACATAGGCCATCGCGTAGTAGTGATTTCCTTTGTGCTCACCGACATCGTAGACCGGGATGATCCCCGGATGATCTAGGCGGGCGGCGGCTTCGGCCTCGATGTGAAAACGCGCGATGTCGATCTCATCGCGTAGCCCGCCACCCGTGATGATCTTCAACGCGACTGTGCGTCGCAGCGAACGGTGATAAGCCTTGTAGACAACCCCCATCCCGCCTTGTCCGATCTTATCTTGCAATTCGTAGTCATCGCTAACCAGATCGGTCGGTTGTGGCTTCTTCGATTTTGGAGCAAGCGGTAGATCATCTGACGAGATGTAGTCACGAGTACGGGCGGGATCGAATGTCTCGGTGCGATACTGATCCAACGTCTCGGCGTCGGCGAGGAATCCCGCTTGCTCGGCTTCGTCTTGGGAGGCCAACAGCGAGGCGACCTCGCTATGCAGTTCGGGTGAATTCTTCTGCAAGTCCGCAAGGTACGCAGCTCGTGCGTCGTCCGCTAATGCCATCGCCTCAGCGAGCGCTGCTTTTGCTTGCTGCCATTGTTCTGCAGACATGTGCTAGATGCTCTTTAGAATGCGATCGAAGAACCTTGCTTCAGCTGCCGAAACAACCACGCTTTGGCGGCGGCAAATTCTTGTTTAATGGTGCTCGGCGAAACATCCAACAGGTCGGCCGTTTCTTCCACCCCATACCCACCGAAGTGCCTTAGCTCGACGATCTTTGCTTGCCGTGGGTCAAACTCCGCTAGCTGATCAAGCGCTTCATGCAAGGCGAGAAGCTCGTCGTCTGACGACCGACCGGCGATGTTCTCTACTCCGACGTCGGCTCGCTTCTTGTCGGGGCCACCTCGCTTGAGCGCTCGCCGCCTGCGCGCCCGATCGATCAAGATTCGCCGCATTGCCTGCGCGGCCAACACAAAGAAGTGCTTACGGTCGTTGCAATCGACGTCTTGCTCCTCGCCCACCAGCTGGAGAAACGCGTCATGAACCAACACGGTCGCCTGAATCGTTGCCCCGGCCTGCTCCTGACTCAGCTTTTGCTCTGCCATGCTGTGCAGTTGCGCCTGCACTTGACGGAAGAGCTTGCTTCCGGCTGACGCGTCCCCCTGATTCGCCTGCTGGAGCAAGACGGTTACCTCGGCAGACGAATCAGTCATTCGCATAGCTCCGAAGAGGGGGTAGGTGGATTGATACGCAGACAGATACTCCAGTTTAGCCGCGCATTTGAGTTCTGAGTATCTTGGCAGGGCCACGATAGGCCCCCTTTTTTATAGGGTCTGGCAGCGACATGGAGAAAAAATGAAAAAGGTCTGTCTCACTATCGAAGGTTTTACGCTTGTAAGGGTGAGCCGCGATCAACCGTGGCCAACCAGAACCACCCGCCAGAATTTAAGGAGAGCCAAACCATGCGTAATTCACTTCCGATGATTGCCGTCGCAATTGTGTCCATGATCAGCCCCGTAAGCTTCGCCCAAGACAGCAGCCCCACAGGCTACGGCATCGGCGTATCACGTCGTTTCGCACCGCCCGAAGCTCCGCATCGCCATTCTTCGACCGTGTTCGAAGGAGTCCTAAGAGGTAAAGCAGCTCTGGTAACCGCCGCCGGCGAGTACATGGTCGATGACGCTCAGGCAGAAATTCTTTGGCAGCACGCCGAGTCGATGTCCTATGACAACGAGTTGAAGAAGACTGCCACGGCCCTAAATCGCAAGAAGATGCTCAACGACTTCCAAGACTATGAGCTACAGCGGCGAATGCAGCGCAAGGAACGTTCCAAGCAACTATGGCAAGAAAAATATATGGAACTCGCTCGCACCTACCGGCTCAACGAGTATCAACTGAATTGGGAGACGGGCGCGATCTACTGGCCTGCTTTGGTGTCCAATCCTCGCTACGCCGGCTATCGCCAGCGTCTGGAAGTCCTGACGCAACGAGTTGTGCAGAATGGTCCGTCTAGCTATGGCTACGACAGCGAGGAAATCGCCCGGGTCTGCCGCGACTTCCGCAACCAACTGAAGATCGACGCATCGGCCGATCACCCCTCGACGCGACAAGAGTACTCCGACATGCAACGCTTTTTGCTCGGAATCAAATACGCTCCCTTGCTTCTGGAAAGCGGTGAGCCGTTGCCAACGCTGGCAATGCGGTAAAGACGACCCCTGACATCAGATGCCGCCGTCCTGCCTCTCCGCGGCTGGCACAGCCCCCAGGTAGCTAATGCGACTGCCTGGGGGTTTTTTGTTTGCGCGGCGGTGTAACTTCAATTTCCGTCTGTGCCGGTTGTAGGAATACAACGTTTTGCCAGTGACTCAATTCAGCTAACCCTCGATTTTCGACCTAAGCTTTCTCGTATCGTTCACTTTGGCTAAAGAACCGAACAGAGATCGAGGGGTTGCGAGATGGCGAAGAAGCGTATTGGAGTTCTCACCAGCGGCGGCGATTGCCCCGGTCTGAACGCGGTGATTCGTGGGGTCGTCACGACTTCGACACAACTCGGGTACGATTGTGTTGGTTTCCTCAAGGGTTACGAAGGACTGTATGATCCAGTCCGCTACGTGACCCTCACCGAAGAAAACACCGTCGGCATTCTCAATGACGGCGGGACGATTCTCGGTTCGACGAACAAGGGCCGCTTTGCCGCCACCGTTGGTGTTGCCGATCGGGTGGAACTCGACCCAATGCTGCTGTCGGGGGTGATGACAACCATCGATCAACTCGGCATTGATGGTCTGGTCTGCGTCGGCGGCGATGGATCGCTAGCGGTCGCGCAGCAGTTTCACGAATACGGCATTCCGGTCGTGGGTGTCCCCAAGACGATCGACAACGACCTCTCGGCAACGGCCTTCACGTTCGGTTTCGACAGCGCGATTGAGTGCGCTACCAATGCCCTCGACCGCCTGCAAACGACTGCCGCCAGCCACGAACGCATCATGGTGCTGGAGGTGATGGGCCGTCACGCAGGTTGGATTGCCTTGCATGCTGGGATCGGCGGTGGCGCCGACGTGATTCTCATTCCCGAGATCAAATGGTCATACGAGAACGTTTGTCACAAGATTCTAGACCGTGAATCTCAAGGTAAACGCTACAGTCTTGTCGTCGTTGCCGAAGGGGCAGAACTGCCCGATGGCGGGCTGGTCGGCAAAGAACAAGCGGGTGCCCAAGCAAGACTGGGCGGCCTGGGAGCAGTGGTCGCTGCGGAAATTGAGAATCGCCTGCATCGCGAGACGCGTACAGCGGTACTTGGCCACTTGCAACGTGGTGGAGCCCCTACGACCTTCGATCGAGTGCTAGCCACGCAGTACGGAGCGCACGCCGTTCGTCTGATTATGGAAGGCAGAGTGGGCGAGATGGTTTGTTATCACCCACCTGAAATCGAAAGTGTGCCGATCATCGAGGCAGTCAATCAGATTCGCCAAGTCAATCCAGACGGATCGACGGTTCAGGCTGCTCGCGGCTTAGGAGTCTGTTTCGGCGATCGCTCAAGCGATAAGAATCCGTTTGGCGTGCGTCGCAGTGACCGTAGCAACACGGCTAACGCAGAGGTCGAGACGGCCGCAGGCATCGAAGCGGACGCCGATTTCACGCTCGATATCGCCGAGGCGGCTACCGAGGAAGCGCTGGCCGAATAGTCCAAGATTCGACTAGTTGATGACCGCTTCGGCTGCGTCGCACAGCTGTTTCGCTTCGTCGATGCTGGGCGCTTCAGCAATCACCCGCACGATGGGTTCCGTATTGCTGGCGCGAATTAGCAGCCACCTATCGGGCCAATCCAGCCGCAGGCCATCAAGTCGGTCCGCGGCGGCCTGATCGAAGTGTTGTTCCAACGCGTCGAGTGCGCTGGGTACTTGATCGGCGCCTAGTTGGACCTTCGCTTTGTGAATCGCGTACCTGGGCAACTCGTCGACGAGCGCCCCGACCGACATGTCGCGCGCGGCCATCGCATCCAAAATCAGTGCCATCCCGACAAAGCTGTCGCGCACGAAGCCGACGCGCGGATCGATAATGCCGCCATTGCCTTCGCCACCGAGGATCGCATTTTCTTGATGCATGAGGTCGACGACGTTGGCTTCGCCAACTTTGCTCCGAAAGAACGGCACAGAGTATTTTTCTGCCAAGTCCTGCGTCATGCGGCTCGTCGAGCAGTTAGTCACTACCGGGCCGGGCGAGTGCCGAAGTACATGGTCCATGCATAGCGAGACCGTATACTCCTCGCCAATGTAGTTTGCATGCTCATCAATCACGGCCAATCGATCGGCGTCAGGGTCTTGGCAAAATCCAATCTCAGCTCCTGATTCTCTAACCAGTTCCAAGACCCCTGCGAGGTTGTCAGCGGTCGGCTCAGGCGTATGACCAAAGAGTCCGTTGGGTTCGCCTCCTAGTAGTGTGATTTCACAACCAAGCTCTTGCAGCAGCGGAACCCCCAACACGCTGCCCGATCCATTGTTCGAGTCGAGCAGCACTTTGAACCGGCGGTCGCGGATACGGTCCACGTCGCAGGTCGCCGCGACCATTGCCAGGTGGGCGGTGACGGTATCGTCGATCGCATGACTAGCTCCCAGTTGATCGAACGATTTCCAACTGGGTGGGCCTTCGCGATAGCGATCGAGCACGTGCTGGCCTGGACCCGCTGGGATGACGCGACCGGTCCGATCAAACAGCTTTAGGCCGTTATATTCTGGCGGGTTGTGGCTGGCGGAGATTTGAATACCGCCCACCGCGCTGAGGTGCCGAACCAATATCCCAGTGGTTGGCGTCGCGGCGACACCAGCATCCAGACAGGTGCGACCTGCCGCCATCAACGCCGACTGCACCGCTGCTGCCACCATCGGCCCCGTGTGTCTCCCGTCGCGCGTCATCACGACGGGTCCGTCAGGCAAGGACTCTGCAAAGGCCGCGACATACCGTGTGGCCACTTCAGGAGTGAGCGAGTCACCAACAATGCCGCGCAGTCCAGAGACGCTGATAATCGGTTCATTCATGTTGCAAATCGTACCAAGATGACAATACGGGCGACACCGTCTGCCTGACCGAGCAGGAGCAATTGCTTATAATGTCGGCATGGCCAAGCCCGAGAAACACTCGCGACGTGATTTTTTGCAGGGGCGGGCTGCCCTGCGGGCAGCGGCTGGCAAAGCTCAGGAACTCGTCGACTCGGCGTCGCAGGTGCTCAACGATCACGCGTCGGCGGGCCCAGTTGCCCATATCCACGCCAGCAGGCGCGCAATGGCATGTGAGTTTGCCGTTCAGTATCACGAAACAGACGACGAACTTGGAGAGGCGGTGCTAGCGGCGTTCGACCAGATTGAACTGGTCGAAGATCAATTGACCATCTACCGCGAACAAAGCGAAGTCATCGACATCAACCGCATTGCTGCCGAGCAACCAGTCGCGGTGGATGATGATCTGTTTCAGTTGCTGCAACTCTGCGAGCAGCTACATCTTGAGACCGATGGAGCGTTTGATATCACTAGCGGCCCGCTGTCGTCTGTTTGGGGATTCCTCAAGCGTGCCGGGCAAGTACCTGAGCCAGCTGATCTCGAAAGTGCTTTGGCACGCGTGGGTGGAGCAGCCGTACGACTGAACGCGGAAACGCAGTCAGTCTCGTTTCGGGAGGCGGAAACGGAGATCAATTTCAATTCGATCGGCAAGGGCTACGCCTTGGATCTGGTCGCCAGGCAACTAGATCAATCGGGCCATAGCGACTACCTGTGGCATGGCGGAGGGAGCAGTGTGCTGGCGCGCGGCGAAAACCGAAGTAGCAAGAAGCGTTGCTGGACCATCGGGCTCGCACATCCGCTCGATCCCAAACGCCGACTGGCTGAGTTCTACCTGACGGACCGAGCGTTGGGCACAGCTGGCGGCGCGACCCAATTTTTTGAACAAGACGGTCAGCGTTACAGCCACATTCTCGACCCACGCACGGGCTGGCCAGCCTCAAATGTCTACTCCACGACGGTCCTGGCTCCTTCCGCAGCGCTAGCCGATGGGCTGGCGACCGCATTCTTCGTGATGCACCCTACTGAGGTCGAGCAGTACTGCCAGCGTCATCTCGAGATCGGTGCGGTGCTCGTATGTCCAGTTCCTGACGGTTCCGGCTATCGCTTGCACAGCTTCGGACTGGGCGATAACGAATGGGCGTTGCTGACCGCAGATGAGGATTGCTAGCTCGATCTTTGCCAAATTGGCGAGACTTTCTCAGCGTACCGATAGTACAATTAACTGCCCACCTAGGCGGCTACCAACATTTGTTGAGCCTGTTTGACCGATTGCCCTGAGTTTTTCTGTGGATTTTCTGTTCCAGTACGGATATATCGGCATCATTCTGTTCTTGGTGCTCACCGGGTGCGGCATGCCAATTCCGGAAGAAGTCGCAATTGTCTTTGCCGGCTGGGGAAGTTCGCAGGGGCACTTGGAACCACGATTAGCCATCGCATCTTGCCTGTTTGGGGCGCTGCTGGGTGACAGCATCATGTATGCGATCGGTTATCACTTCGGCCATAGCCTGATGTCGGAGCACCCTAAGCTCGGAAAGTTCGTTGGTGCTGAACGTGAGGAGTACTTCGAAAGAGCGATCCTTCGCCACGGCTTCAAGGTAATGTTGCTGGCTCGGTTCATGATCGGTGTTCGCGGCCCGGTCTATCTTGCGGCCGGAGTCGTGCGCATGCCGTATCGCAGGTTCATCCTATGGGATCTGATTTGCGCCAGTATTGTGGTTGGTACGTTCTTCGCACTTTCGTACGCCTATGGCAATCAGATCACTGACCTGATTCGTAACGCCGAGTTGACGCTGACCTTGGTTGTTGCTGCGGTGGCCGTGTTCGCAGGTATCTGGATGGTGAGACGCCGCCGGCGGAGGTTACTAGATGAAGCGGTCGATTTTGGCGCTGAAGAAGGGCCGCTTACGAAGATGGGAAATGATTCTGCCGAATCAGAAGTTACGGAATCGGAATCAGGCATCGAATCGAAGAACGAAGATGTGGCCTGATTGGCGGGTCAGTGAGACATCGAAGGCTTGCCACGCATGGCGAGGTCGTTTCGACCCCAATCGTTCCGCACGGTTGGTCGTTGGCTTGGGGTGAGTAATTCTCGCCAGAGGATGCTCATCTTGTGATCTGCAGAGAGGTAGTCTGACAGCACATGACTGCGGCCGACTGAGTTTGTGAAATCGATTTGTCGAAGTTGATCAACGTATGCTGTGACACTCGCCGGTGCGTCGACGCCAGTACGACCTAAAGCGTGCATGCGGCCACGCCCGTTACTAAGATGATAGAAACGCATGGCGGGATCCAGTTTGTTGGTTCCTAGCACCAGTCGCTCGGTACTCTCTAGCGTATTGTTGTAAAACCTACCCGGCTGGATCCAATCGGCGTCGAAGGCAGCAGCAAGCAGCGCGGCTCTTAACGGGGGACGCGAGCGATAAGCTCTCTCGGACAATTGCAACGGCCCCAGACTACCGCCCGCCAACAGATGACTTGCGCCGCTGACGACCCTCGTCCCATAGCTGTAACCGATCAGTGCGATTGGGGTGTCGAGCGGCATCTTGTCAAGCAACCACGCCAGTTGCCAAGCGACCGGATTCGTCCGCTGCGCTTTGACGAGGTAGTCTTTGATCGGGCCTGGAATCTGTTCGGATGGCCACGAAAAGATCACAAAGCGCGCAGGCCCGCTGAGAGGGCTATGCTTTTTCAAAGACTGGTAGACGATCATGCCCTCGGCTTGGTCGCGACCGGGTGAGACGCGGTTGCCGTGGACGTAGAAGACCGTGGGACGACGATCTGGCAGCAGCAGCAGTCGCCAGTCGGAAGGGGTCCAACCCGTTTGCCCGGCGGCGTTCCTGACCAGCCGCTGGCAAGTCAAGCCGCGGCGCAGGCTATTGGCGTTACACGCCGTACCAATCGACCGCGTGCTGATCAACAAGATCTCGTCTTGAGGTCGAACGCGTGCTGGTGGAGCAAATAGCTGCTCACCTGCGATGGCCTGAAGGCAGGGAGCGCTGAGGAGTGCGAACAGTACGATTCCAGCGATGGCGCAGCGACGCCGCCTGACGACGGCAACACGCCCAAATGCACGACACAACGTTTCTTGACTTCTCATCAGACTAAGCGGGGAATCAATTCCGAAGACTGTCAACCGTGACCCTTGGACTGCTAATGATCAGCCCAAGTGCTCATCACCGTAAGAGGCAATTCCGCCCAACGCCGCATCATTGGAGAGCACTCGAATCGTAGTACACCACCACCCTTCTCACGATGTGGCCACGAAAGTGTAGCATTTAATATTCGCACGTGTCGGCGATTCGCAACATTTTTTTCGCTGTTGCATTTGCACATCCTCGGGAGTGATGTAGAGTTGCTCAGCCTACCGTCTTGGCCGTTGAGTCGCGCGGCAGTGTGCTGTTAGTTATTACAAACGCTACCAGCCGCATTGTTTTCGCTTGATCCCACCGACCGAGGCAACCTCCCCACCTTTCAGATGTTGGGAGCAGCGCCGCGTTGCGAAGCTGCACCCGGAGTGACGACGATGAGGAACATGCTGATTCTGCTGGCGATCGCTGCGGTGGCAGCGTCTTCCACCGGTTGCAGTAGCTGCCGAGGACTGTTTCGGCGCGGCGCTCCGTGTGGCGGTACCGCGATCGCGGCGACGCCTACGCTGGGTGGAGCGATTCCGCTGGGCAATCCGGTTGCCGTGAGACCGTCGCCTCAGCCTGCCCAAATTGTTCGGCCGGCGCCCACGGTGATCGCCCAACCGAGCTACAACTGCCAACCCGCCTGTGTTTGCCCACCGCGTTGCGTGTGCCCGCAACCCGCTCCCGTTTGCTGTCAGCCCTGCCCCACCGAATGCGTGCCCTGCGACACCGGCTACATTGGAGGAGATTGCGGCTGCGAGAACCTCGCACCAGGCGAGTACTTTGGCGGCTATGAAGGATTGGCACCGCCAGTGAGCGGGGACGGTTTCGTACCACAAAACTCTGGAGACTTCCCGCGACCGACCAACTAAACCCCAACAAACATAAGTGCTGTTGAGCTAACTGGCGAGAAATCACTTCCCTCACGCTACCCTCCACTGGGCTCGTCAACCCTCCAGCAGCCAAAGTCTATCTTGCTAGCCACCCGACCGCGCCATCCTGAACGCGGTCGGGTGGTTTTTTTGGGCTCTGATCTTTGCTCCAGATTTGCAACGCGGGTGCCGCTTCGACCTATAATGAAGGAGTGCCCACAGGAGTCCAACAGATGCCCAACTTGCTGCAGAAACTTTTCTTTGCCCTCGTGCTGATCGTCTGGATGAGTCCCGTCAGCTCCGCGCAAATCCGAAGCGACACCGAGGATTCGATCGTTCGGTACGGCGACCAGCAGCTTACCCGGTATCGAGTGGGGGCGACGATTACAGCTAGTCGCGGTGCAGTGCGGAATGTGCTGGCGACCGTAGCCGTACCGTTAACTTGCCCCGAGCAGGAGGTTGTGCTGATCAGCGAGGACGTGACAGATCACGTACGGTCTCACGAATACCGTGAGCTTCCCGGCAAAGGCGCCAAGCAGATGATTATCCGCATCCCCCAGTTGCCTAACCAGGCGGAAGCGCGAGCGATCCTTACGTTCGAGGTCCGTACCCGGACGATTCTGCCGCCTGAGGATACTTCGCAACTGACGATTCCCAAGAAGCCTCCCCGCGAAATCAAACGCTACCTGGGCAAGAGCCCAATGATCGAGACGAAGGACTCAAAGCTCAAAAAGCTCTCTCGTGAAATCTTCGCCGACTTAGAAGGCACCAGCCACAGTGCGGACGATGCCGATGCGACCGAGAGCAACTCGTCGGAGCTCACCGATTGGCAACGCGTGGAAGCGATTTACGACTACGTCCAGGACAACATCACTTACAAGGAACAAGACGATAAATCGGCTCTCACTACGCTCAAGGATGGTCACGGCGACTGCCAAAACATTAGCGCGTTGTTCGTCGCCCTATGTCGCACCAACAAGATTCCGGCACGGCTCGTCTGGGTTCACCAACACAACTATCCCGAGTTCTGTCTGGCCGACGCCGAGGGCAAGCTCCACTGGTTCCCGTGCGAATCGTCTGGCACTCGCGCCTTCGGCGAAATGCCAACGCCGCGGGTGATCATGCAGAAGGGCGACAACTTCAAGGTGCCCGAGCGACGCAAAGCGCTGCGGTATGTGTCCGACTACATGATCGGTGCACCCGCCGGACCCGGTGGCGGCAAGCCAAGTCACAAGTTTATTCGCGAGCACCTGTAGCCAGAGCTTGATCGAGCACGTCTTCGATGCCGAACAGGTGGTTGCCCGACCACACGGCGGTACCATTGGTGCCGAACACGATCACCGTCGGTAGTGCTCGAATGTCGAGCATATCCTGCATCGGCATCGCACCGTAGCCGACGGGCCAGTCGAAGCCCTCGATCTTGTCAATGAAGTTGCGGATCAGCGTCAGATCCTGCTCCGACTCGCTGGTGATGCCCACAAACTCGACGCCCAGCGGGCGGTACTTGGCGTATAGCTCGGCCAACTTGGGCATTGCAGCACGGCACGGCGGACACCAGGTCGCCCAGCAATCCACGACGACGACCTTCCCCTCCAACTGCTTACGCGACATTTGCCCGTCATACGGCGACGCGTCGA
>JANQQA010000139.1 GCA_028285205.1 Bythopirellula sp.
CTCCGTGATCTGGGTTTTTTTGCAATTCAGGTCGCGATGCGTGGGCGTGATCGGTCTGATGGCGTCCGTGACTCCGGCGGCTTAGAGATCTACGACATCTTCGACGCAGTTGAGGCGGTAAAGGCGGCGCCGCAATACGCTGGGAGGTTTAATCCAGACGTTACCTACGTAACAGGTTACTCTGGCGGCGGCGGCAATACGATGTCGGCGCTAACAAAGTTCCCCGACTATTGGACGGCTGGTGCGTCGTTCGTCGGCATGTCCGACTATGGTTATGACGACCCGAACGGTTGGTATTTTAACGGCGCGGGCAGCCGCACGAGCATTCTCGACGCCGACGTTGGCGATCGCACGACCAACGACCCGGACGTGATCGATCGCTATCATGCACGCGCTTCCAATTTGGCATCGAAGAACAATCCGTATGCGAAGATTTACTTGTTCTCCAACGAGGCCGAAACAATCTCGCCAATCGTCAACGACATTACTTACCGTGATAACGCAATTGCCGCGGCGTCGTTTCCGGGCGAGTTCGACAACATCACCTTCATCAACGGCCAGTCCGGCGTCGAATATGAGGGGCCCGGAAGTCCGCCCGATTGGGTAGATTGGAATAATGATGGCATGCAGCAATCCATCGAACTGCAAGACTACCCGCACAGCGATAGCGTTTCGGTGCAAGCCCGTGGGGAGCAGTGGTTCCACGACGATCTTCTCGCTGGCAACCTGACTGCGCCAGTTTTGAACAGTCAGGATGATCTGTTCGTGGCCGGTTACGTTCGCACGAAGCCTTTTCAGCTCTGGCTCGGTGACGGGCAAAACGCGGCAGGCGACCTGAGCTATCGGCTCAGCGACGCGGAAATGAGCTTCGAGATGAAGATCGCGAGTCTGGACAAGTCGATCACCGGCGAGCTGACAGTTTATGAGAATCGGCTTGCCACCCCCACGGCTTTGGTGGAACTCAACGGCTCAGTCGTCGATCGGGTCGACCTCAGCGGTGGCTACGTGTATCAGGGGCTCGCAGATGGCGATCGACTTCGACTGATTGCGATTCCCGAGCCAACAACGGTCGGTCTTGTCTGCAACGGAGGAATCTACGTGCTCGCGTCAGCGCATCGGTCGAGAGCAAGACGATGCCGAGCATCACGCTGCTGCAATCGATGCAGGCCAATATTGGGCCGTCACGGTTGCAGATGAACTATATCGCTCAGTATCGCCCGACTCGTAGATCGCTAACGCGCGACTCGCTCACTGGACTCTCGCCAAGGCGCGAACGCGGAGGAGTAGCCCGCTACATCTTTCGCGCTATTGCGAGCGATCATGCGAGTCGCAACCTTCGCATTGAGTGGCGCGCCCTGCTGTTCAGAAGAGTTCTTCCAACTTTGCGCGCATCACAGAGGGGTCGACGTCGATGTCGGACCAGTACTTGATCCCGATGACTCCCTGGTTCACCAGCATTCCCAGTCCATCGATCACGGTACACCCGCGCGCTTCCGCCTCACGCACGAGACGCGTACGGGGTGGGTTGGGAATCACGTCCGCAACGACCATCTGTTCCGTCAACGACTCGACGACTAAAGGGATTCGGGCATCAACGTCGGGATAGAGGCCGATGCTCGTCGCGTTGACCACGATGTCAGTACCGCTTGGCGCTGCGTAGTCGCCTTCCCAGAGGTGGAATTCTGCTTCGGCAGGTGTGTTGGAACTGAGCAGAGTCGTCAGATCTTCGCCCCGTGATTTGCTGCGATTTACGACCGTCACGTGTTTCGCTCCGGCGAGTGCGAGTTCGACTCCGATCGCCCGCGCGGCGCCGCCCGCACCCAACAGCACGACGCGCTTGTTCGCAGGATCGGTTACCTCCTGCACCGACTGCAGAAACCCTTTGCCATCTGTGTTTTCGCCAACGAACTCGCCGTCTCGCAGCACGGCGCAATTCACCGCGCCGATGATTTTCGCCGACTCACCGAGTCGATCCAAATGTTCAATCACCGCCACTTTGTGGGGCAGCGAGCAATTGAAGCCAACCCAACCCATCGCGCGGGCTCCCCGCACGGCATCGCCCAACTTCTCCGGTGCGATTTCGCAATTGATGTACCGCCACTGCATGTCGTGGTGGTGGTAGGCCGCTTCGACCATCGCCACCGAGGGATTCTCGGCGCAGGGCTGAGCGAAACATCCGGTAAGTTGGCTGAGAAAATTCATGGGACCTCCCTTGGTAGATGGCGAGTTGGACTAACATTCTGTCCGTGTCGGACCAAGTTGTCTATTCCTAATTGGTCACAATCCGAATCGACTTGTATGACCTACTTGCAACGCCACGCGCCATTGATCCAAAGCACGAAATTTGGCTTCAGCAGTGATGCGAGCAATAACCCACTGGTCCCATACGAGCATTGCGACGTCGGCGGCTTTGCAGCGCGAGTCTATTGCCGATTCAGTTCCGCAAGAATCTCCAGTTCTGCCGCACCGGCAAAAGACCTATCCTCCGCCGTCGCATCGACGACGACACGAACAAATCGTGCCGGACGTGATTGATCGAATAGGTGGCTTCGTTGTCCTCGATCGTTGATCAGATTTCCAAAACTCCAACGACCTGCAGATTCCCAACGTGATCCATCCGTGCTGGTCTCGACTCGACCAGCGGCAATCATCCCATCGCGCAGTTCAAGGTCTTGGCTGGGCAGATACCGGATGCCAGCCACGTCGATGGTCCGACCCAGGTCGATCGCAATCTGGTGACGCTCTTCTCGACCATTGACCCCAGCGGCAGTCTGCCAGTACGTCTCGGGCTTGCCATCAAACGCCATGGCGGCGCCGTGCTCGTCAGCTAACTCACTGCTGGCAGAGTGCACTTTCCACCCCTCGGTCGAGATTCCCAAACGAACATCCGCTATCGGACCGGCTTGATTCTTGCTGAAAGTTCGAGCGCGCAACCGCCCGCCATCGGGCAAGTCGATTGGTCGCTCGTACAACATCGAATTCTCGGTAGGCTCCGTGCCGTCCAGTGTGTATCGGATGGCAACATCTGTGTGGACCGTTGGCGTCTTCGGCCTTGCACCGCGCCGGTTCCATTTGAAGTCGTCTCCGCCTGAAGCAGCTGACAGGACGACCGCATGCTGTTCATTCCGCGCGATATCAACGGCGGGTGGGGGCTGTCGGTAGTAGTGTGCAGCGAACTCTGCGATCGAAGGCTGTAATCGGGAGTCAATAATTCGAATTCGGAGGCGGTCTGTCGAAATGGAAGGGAAGCGGAGAATCTTCTTGTGGCCAATGGTTGTCCCTTTCGCAACTTCCTGCCAGTCTCCGCCAATCCAAGCGTCCAAAGCGTGCTCTTTAACACGTTGACCGACCGTCGCAACGGCCTCCTGGACGATGAATCGATTCAGCGTCTTCGTTGTTGGTAATTGAATCTGCAACGCTCCCTCAGAACCCGCAGGCTGCCAGAACGTCGCGAGATCGCCGTCCTGAAGACTGGACACGACGTTTCCGTCATCTGCTTTTACCGTGGCTCCCACTGCGAGATCCGCTGAGTATGTTTCGCGAATTCGTCGGCCGACTTCGCGCAGACAGGCCTCGTCGCGTGCAGAAAACAGTCCGCGGTCGTTCGGTGGAACGTTCAGGAGGAAACCGGCGTTTCCACCCACAGCCCGTTCATAGATATCAAAGACGTCGTCAGCCGTTCGAATCGATTGCTCGTGTTCATTGCGCCAGAACCAGCCAGCACGAATCGACGTGTTGACCTCGCAGACAATGTACTGGAGTCGATTTCGATCATAGTGCTTTCCGTAGACTTCATAGCTTTCGCTCAGCAGTGCCTCACGACTCCCCGGAGCCGCGTCAGGCCGATCCTCTCCGCTTGTCTTTTGATCTTGTATCGGTAGCACGCTCCACTCGGACGCACGAGTATAACCACCTTCGTTGCCGCACCAACGGAGGTCTGGGCCTCCAAAGATGGCCGCGTCGGGTGCTAGTTTGCGAACCATCTGGAACCACTGATCTTTGACATACTGTTGCCCCCCTTTCCGCTTGGGGTGGGCGCCGTCGAACCAGACTTCGTGAATTGGACCGTACTCGGTCAACAACTCATAAAGCTGATTCAAGAAGTAGCGGTTATAGTCGTCTGCTTTGATCTGGAACGTCGGCGCGCCGCTGGGACGATCACGGCGAACTCGCGTCGGATCCTCACGGAAAGCGCCTGGTTCGGTCGGAATTGTTGATTCCCGATACGAACTTTCATTGCCGTACAAACCATTGGGGGTTTCAATCTGGTACAAGTCCGCTGGCGAGAGATAAACGCCAAGCTTGAGTCCGTGTTTCGCACAAGAGTCAGAAAGCTCACGCAGCACATCGCCCTTGCCATCACGCCACGGGATAGCACGGACAGAGAATGTGGAGTTGTATCTAGTCTGCCAGAGGCAAAAGCCATCGTGATGTTTTACGGTGATAATCACCTTTCTCATGCCGGCTGCCTTCATGATTTGGCACCATTGATCCGTATCTAACGTCGACCCTGGGTTAAAGACGTTTGGATCTTCCATGCCATTGCCCCATTCGACACCGGTAAACGTGTTCGGTCCGAAGTGAATGAATCCGGCGAACTCATCCTGATGGTAGAGAGTCTGCGGTCTGTTAGGTACGACATTCGCGGCTAATGCGATAATGTCCTCCGGGCTGGCATCTTCCGGGATCTTAACGCTGTGGACATATGGCGAGGAATTGGTGCCTTGTTCCTCAGCTGAGACATGCGCTGAGACCTGATTACCACAGAACAACAGTATCAGAGGCGCGAGGCGACGTAGATAAATCATAATGCCTTACTCAATAGTTGAACGATCAAGCATGTGCGGGCTGCCTGAATGGTCAGTCCCATGCGGTTTTCAAAGCAATGCGTCACGACAGGTTTCCGCCAGAAACTTGCACTCCCAATTCATTGCGCAAGTGTGAACATTTCTTGATGTAGCGCTGCGTGCCATTTTGCGACTTATGCGTTCGTAGTTCTCTTCGAAGAAAGAAAGTCGGCCAATTGCCGATACTCGGCGTAGGCAGCTTGATATGCTCGTGAGTTTGCCGCATCAGGCTTAACGATTGTGGCTCGACGGGCCGGCTCGTCAGCTCTCGGCGCAGCCATGGCAACGATCGCCTGCTCGGTGCTTTCAAAACCGCTGCGCTCTGTTCCTGCCGCGATTGCTCCCAGGATCGCAGCGCCCAACGCCGGCCCCTGTTTGCTTGGGTGAACGCAAATCGATTTGCCAAGCACGTCGGCGTAAATCTGAATCAGTGCGGGGTTGTGGTGCGGCAGTCCCCCAGTCGCCACGTACTCATTCACGGCGATGCCTGCTTCTTCCAAACATTCAACGATCCAGCGCACACCAAAAGCGGATGCTTCCAGCAATGCTCGGTAGAGATGGGCCGGTCGGTGATGCAACTTAAGGCCACTAAAGCCGCCGCTAAGCTCTCCGTCCATCAACGGCGTTCGGCATCCGTTCATCCAATCGACGCAAGTGACGCCTTCGGCACCCGGTGGCAAATTGGCTGCCTGTTGAGCAAGGTCACTGTGGTCATCGTGCCCCAGAAGACTCCGTAGCCAATCGAACGCGTCGCCGACGGCGGCTTGACCGGTTTCGTAGCCGTAGTATCCGGGCAGGATACCGTCTTTCACAACACCAGCGACGCCTGGAACAAAGCTCCCAGCAGTCGAGTTTAGCATATGGCAACTGCTGGTTCCCATCACCATGACCAGTGTTCCGGCGGCAGCGGCTCCGACGCCAGGTACGCCTGCGTGCGCGTCGATAATCCCGCTGCTCACGGGTGTGCCGACCTGCAAGCCGAGGCGCTCCGCCATCTCTGCGCACAATCCGCCCGCCGCTTGTCCTGGTGCGACGAGCTTACCCGGTAGCTTGCTGGCAACTGTTTCTCCCAGTCGCGGATGCACGGCGTTGAGATAATCTTCCGAAGGATATCCGTCCTCCGCCGACCACATCGCTTTGTAGCCGGCTTGGCAAGTAGAACGAGGTAGCGCGTCCGTTGGGGCGCCCACCAATTGCCAAACAAACCAATCTCCTGCCTCCAACCAAACATCGGCCGCGTCGTAGATGTTTGGAGAGTTTTCCAGCACTTCCAAGACTTTTGGGAAGAACCATTCCAAGCCGATCACGCCACCGTAGCGCGTGAGCAGGTTCTCGTTTCGCTCTTTCGCAACCGCAGTCAGCCGATCAGCTTGTTGCTGCGCCCCGTGATGCTTCCACAGCTTGGGCCAGGCATGGGGTTCCCGTTGCAACTTCTCAATTCTGCAGAGCGGTGTCCCGTCGGATCGGGTCGGTAGCATCGTGCAGCTTGTGAAGTCGACACCCACGCCGATGACGGATTCAGGTGGCACCGCAGCATTACGGATTGCTTCCTGCACGGCGCTACTCGAGCTGTCAATCCAATCTTGGGGATCTTGCAGCGCAAACAGAGGAGGGAGATACTCCCCCGTCGGGAGTTGGTCGAGGATCTGTCCGCTGGCATATTTGCTGACGGCGGAGGCAACTTCGTTTCCATTTAAATCAACAAGCAGTGCACGTACCGACTCGGTGCCAAAATCAAGGCCCAATGCATGCTTTTGAGTTGTTTCCATAATGTGGTTCTCTAAGAACTCTCTTGAGTGATGTGTTGACTCAACGAATGGGCGAAGGACACTGGTGACGGTGATGCTGGGCAATCCAGCTGGCTAGATACGGTTGCAGAAGTTGCATCAATCGCGAAAGGATACGTCGTTCTTGGGCGTGATCGCAGGGCACGTTGAATAGTCTGACGCATACAACATCAACTAACAAGGTTCCGCCATAATCGCCCAGTGACAAGGTCCCGCCCCGCGAAGATCGCCAGGCTCCCATTCAATTAGAAATCGACTGTGTTAGACTAGTTGGGCAACCACCGACAGCAGTGAATTAGCATCGATTCTTACTTCGCGTCATCGGTATCGACAACAGGTTACATAAGGCATAGCATGTTTATTCAATCACTTGGGCACCTCGTCAGAAGACTGAGTCGAATTCGCGAAAACGAATCCCGTCACGCATTGAATCCGTGTGCAGACCGTATGCCGAGTGCACACAGGGCGAAGAACATTATTGCGTGCGTTTCTTGCATGTTGTTACTTGGTTTGCGGCCCGTCTCTGCCGACGAGCGACCGAACATCGTCATTATCTATGCCGATGATCACGCGCAACATGCGATTAGCGCGTACGGCTCGAAGATCAACTCGACCCCCAATATCGATCAACTCGCCGCTGACGGTATGCGGTTTACTCAAAGCTTTGTTGCGAATTCAATATGTGGCCCCGCGCGAGCGACATTACTCACAGGGCTGCACTCTCACTCGAATGGGCAATTGGATAATCGCAGTGGCTTCAACGACGATTTGCCAACATTTGCCAAAAGCCTCCAACAGAGCGGCTACGACACGGCGGTCGTTGGCAAGTGGCATGTTGCCGCGCCACCCAACGGGTTCGACTATTGGTCGATTGGCAAAGGCGGATTTTACAACGCGCGGTTTCAGGTCGGTGACGAAGTGAAGCAAACAGAGGGTCACGTAACCGATGCGATCACCGATCAGGCGCTTGAGTGGATTGATAATCGAAGTGATAAATCGAATCCGTTTCTTGTCTGGATCTCGCACTCGGCTGCCCACCGAACTTGGACGCCCGCGCTTCGGCACCTGAGCAACTACGATGATGTCGAGATTCCCGAACCTGACTCGCTGTTTGATGACTACGCGGGGAAGGCCGACGGAGCTGCCGCGGCACAGATGCGCATCTCGACCGATCTCTTTCCAGCCTACGATCTGAAGTTGCCGGTCACTGGCGAAGGCATTCTGGATGGGAGTGCGCGCTCACGGATGAATGCCATGTCGGAGGAGCAACGCACAGCATGGGAGGCAGCCTATGGTCCCAAAAACCGCCGCTTCGCCGAAGCGAACTTGGAGGGGGAAGACCTGATACGCTGGAACTACCAACGGTACATCAAGGACTATCTTCGATCTGTTGATGGATTGGATGAATGCGTCGCCTCGGTCAGGGCGTTTCTTCAGGCTCACCAGCTGGCGAGCAACACGGTTGTCATCTACACATCAGACCAAGGCTTTTTCCTTGGCGACCACGGTTGGTACGACAAACGTTGGATGTACGAAGAATCCCTCCGCACACCCATGATTGTTTCGTGGCCAGGCGTTACCAAACCAGCCAGCACTTCTGAGGCGATCGTGCAAAACATCGACGTCGCACCGACACTGCTTGAAATGGCAGGAGTCAGCGCCGCGGCCAAGATGCAAGGGAGGAGCCTGGTGCCGCTCCTCAAATCCCAGCCTGCGGAAAATTGGCGAAAGGCAATTTACTACCACTACCAAATGGAAGAACCACAACGCCGCACTAGCCATCTGGTCGCTAAGCACTACGGAATCCGGACGGAGCAATACAAGCTCATGTATTTTTACGACCTCGACCAATGGGAGTTTTACGACCTGGAATCGGATCCTGCTGAGATGCACAACTTGGCGGCCGATTCCACGCACCAGCAGGTCGTAAGTAACCTGAAATCGCAACTGAAAGAATTACGCTTGAGTTACGGAGACTCAACGGGCATCGATTTCTGGGTGAAGTGATCTTCCGTCGACGGTTGTTCGCACGCAGCTAGTCTACTGGCTGAGAGTCATTTCCGCCGCAGCGGCTCGCACCAACAACATGAGTCACTCAAGGTGTCGTTTCATCTTTTGACACGAAGTTCTTTACACGCCTGCGCTTGTTAGTTGCCAGTAGCGTGCCAAAGAGCAGCAAGCCCATCGTGGTCGGCTCTGGCACGGTCGAAGCAGCAGCGAGCGGTTCCGGCCCCACCGGGTAGAGACTTTGCCAAAGCGGAATCAGACCCGGTTGGTGACGTTGAAGCCAAAGGAAATCGAGGCCGTTGATGACTCCGTCCATGTTCGCATCCACTGCGTCAAGTGCGTTAATGACTTCGAGCACCACGTTCTGCGGGCTATAGTTGATCGCAAACGTGAGATCGTTGAAGACTGGGGCGTCCAGCCGGTAGAACGTTCCGGCAACGCCACTGCCACCGGCGGTGAGAATCTCGAAAGTATCACCAAGCACCGGTTCAAAGCCTTGCAGGAATTCGACGGAAAGGGTCCCGTCTAGCGATGCGCCGCCCAGAGCGTCGATGCGGTCGAATTCGTTCAAAGCAGTTCCTGCGATATCAATCGTCACGTCACCCGGGAAAGTCTGTGTGAACACGTCGACATCCATCTCAGCGGGAATTGGTGCGAGCAACGCACCGGCTCCGACCAGCAGCGAACCGGAATTGATCAACTCGACGTCGACGGTGGCTTGGTCTTGTACGATCAACACTGAGTCTTCCATATTGGAGAGACTCCCATTACCGCTGAACTGTGCACCTGGCTCTACAAGTGCAGCGACCGCGGCGCGCAGTTGCAATTGCGCACTGATCGTCGTCGTCCCCAGACTGTCGAATACAATCTCGTCGGCTTCGATCGTGGATGGCACGAACCCACCGCCTGGCGCGTTGTTGATCTCAAAGTGACCCTGATGCGTGACCGAGTCTGCTACGAGCGTACCGCCTTGCATATGCAGGCGGCCAAAATCGTTGTTCTCGGCATCTCCAGTGATGTCATCAAACAGGATTTCGTCGTTCCCACCCCCCGTTTCGTAGATGAACTGATGCCCGTCTGCGACTTCAATTGTGCCGACGAACGACGGGCCCTGAAACTTTGTGTCAGAGATCAATAGCGTGCCTAGATTTGCGGCCAAGATGCCATCGCCCTCTTCATTCGCGCCAGCGCTGTTTCCATCCCAATCGAGTCGATCGTCGATTTCCAGTGTGCCGCCTTGAGCCGCAATCAGCCCATTATTATTGAGGCTGTTGAGCGACACGCGTCCGTTGCCAACTAGCGTACCGCCGCGATTCTGCACAAAGGTTAGAACATTGCCGTCGGTCAACAGTCCGCCGTTGAGTACGACCGATCCGCCATCGCCGATATCCCAGGACGTATCTTCAATTTGCAGCGTAGAGTCCGCGTCGACCGTGCCCATTTCCTGCCCAAAGCTCTCGATGTCGCCGGTAATCAACAGCGTGCCCCCGTCGGCTTGTAGGCGACTTGTTCCAGAGAACGCCACGTCCGAGGAAATCGTTCCCCGGCCCACGAGTTGCGAGCTGGTGCTCCGAAGTTCGCCGTTGCCCGCGATGGTGCCACCCGACATCTCGCTATCGGCGTCAAGTTGCAAACTGGAAGCGGAGTCCGCGAATTGAATCAGGCCGTTTAGGTCCAAACCGACGCGAAGGTCGATCGGTGCAGTGAAACGCGTCCGCCCGTCGATGTTGACGGTTCCGCCGATTTCGACAGGCGCGCCGGCGAGACTGTGCGACGGTTGATCGCCTGTTAGCCCAGTAATGTTCATCGTGGCGTCGTACGCAAGCGTCCAATCGTCGTTGCCTGGCAGATTGACAGTCAGGCGACCGTTATCAATCAGAAAACCGCCAGCCGCCAACGACGAGATGTTGATCACCCGATCGGCCGGCGAAGTCAGTCCGAACCAGTTGCCGAAGACATCGTCAATCGTGTCGACATTGAGTGTGAGCGGCTGACTGATGTGCCAGTCACCCTCATCGAAGTTGATCGTGTCCGTGCCGATCGTGACGGCTCCCTCGACGAAGTTGTCGTCGCCGGGGCCGAATGTTCCACTGCCAATAATGGTCGCCGCTCCCGTGAACGTCAGGTCGCTCTCGAAATCGAGTTCCGCGTTCGAGAATACTCGAATGTCTGCGTTCGACTGAATCGTCGCGTCGGCGAATACGCGACTGAAACCAGACACCGCCCTCACGTTTGCATCAAAGTCGCCGGCGCCGCCAATCGTCATGTGCGCGCCATCAATCCTCGCGGTCTCGCCTTCGCCGGGATCGAATCGCAGCATCGAGGCACCGCCCGCCTGGCCTGGTTCAGGGCCGTGCGTCCATGCATTCTGCATCGTCAGCCGCGAACCCGCGCCCAGATGCATCGTGCCGGTGAACGTATCGTGCATCGGTCCGTCGACAATCAGCCGGCTATTTGGGTTGGTCAGGTCGACGAAGTTATCGTTGTGTACCTGGCCATCGATGTCGATGGTGCCGCTTTCGGCTTCCAAAGTGATTGTTCCACCCGCGTCGGGGCGGATTGTGCCACGCAGATCGAACCGGCGTCCGACGAATCCATGGGAATCTTCAACGCGAATTGTGCCACGTCCGGTAATAATGCTCATCGCGTCCACGTTCAGTCGATTGTCGACCGAGACCACCGCGTCGTTGACGAGGTCTAACTCGCCCCCACTCTCGAGATTGAGGATGTCTACCAAGAAACCATACTCCGTACCTCCACCGACGTTCGGCTGCACAAACAACTCGGTGTTATTGCCGGTTGTGCCAGTGCCGATGATGTTCGCTTCGGCCGACGCGATCGCGTTGTTTACCGAAAGAAAGTGACCACTGGTGAGTAGGTCGCCTCCACTTGCCACGACTAGGCCGGCCAAGGCATTCACGTTGTTTTGCAACACCACATCACGATCGAGGTTGATGATTGCTGTATCCGTTGCCCCCGGTGGAGGAATGAATCCTGCTCCGGGGTTAAACGGCGTCCAATTGACAGCGGTCTGCCAGCTGCCGTTGTTTGGGCCGATGTAGAAATATGTCTCCGCCCCATAGACGGCACATTGGCTGATTAACAGAAGGAGAAGGCAGGAAGTAAGATGGATGCGACGCATGGCAGGCTCCTCGGTTTTCAAAGTCCCGTTGGCGGGCGAGTTTGGATGCGGGTGAACCGATTCAGAAAACCGGTCGTAAAAAGAAACGCTACTTGGCCAGAGTCGCGACAGAGAAAATCTTCAGACCTTAGAATCAGGCGTCAGGAGATGACCAGGATGGCTTCCCGGCTGCTCCGATCCCAACTTTCTTGTGTTCACGGAGCTTTGGCCCGCAAGTAAGAAACGCAATCTGGCCGTGCTGGCGGTAGACTGTCCAGAAGCAAGTCGAGAGGTTCCAAGTGAGCTGCTGGCAAGGTGCTTCACGTTGCTGGCAGATCGCTGGCCGTAGGCCATCAGCTACTTCGGCACGCAGACCACTCGAATGCCGGCAGCGCCAGGAAAATCGACGGCTTGCGACCAGCGCCGCGAAGAGGTGCAGAACGAAGCCATGTCGGTGTGCGTGCCTCCGCGCAACACGCGTTCCTCACTCCCGGAGCGACAGATCGGATCACTCAGTGGAGAGCGGCTGTAGAAGTCCGCATCAAACACGTCTTGGCACCACTCCTGTCGGTTGCCGTAGATGTCGAACAATCCGAACGGATTGGGCCGCTTCAGGCCGACGAGTTGGTAGGCGACTTCGAAATTCTCTTTGTACCACGCGTACTCAGCGAACTCGCTCGGATCGTCGCCGAAGAAATAGTTCGTCGTGGTGCCAGCCCGGCAGGCGAATTCCCATTCCGCTTCCGTAGGCAGGCGATATGTGCCCAGTTCGTCATGCTTGGATAGCCATTGGCAAAGCGCGACTCCATCGTTCCAAGTTACGTTACTGACGGGATGGCTGTCTTCAATACGCCACTGTCCCGCGCTCTTCCATGAGTAACCTTTGCGCAGTAGCCAGCCTCGATCCTCTTTTCCCCAGCCCTTAGTCTTCTCGACCTCGGTCACGTAGCCTGAGGCATCGATAAACTTCCGAAACTGGCCGTAAGTGACTTCGGTTTCGCCGAAGTAATAAGCCTTCGTCAGCACCACACGGTGCCGGGGCAATTGCTCCCTCTCAATCGTCTCTGGGTCGCGGTAACGCCAATCTCCGTCCGGAGGCAGCGGTTTAGGTTGGGGCGACTCACTGAGCCCCATTTCGAATTCACCCGCTGGGATGAGAACCAGTGGCATGCCGATCGAGTTCTCCACCCGCACAGGAACCCCCAGATAGTCGGCCCACTGTTGCTGAAACTCTTGCCCTTGCTTCGCGTCGAAGGGCGCGACGGCGCGCATTGGCGCGGCGCCGGCAAGTCCATTGCCGGCTGCCCCTGGATCGGACTGCCACCAAATGCCGGCCAATGCGATCAACGCAACCGCGGCCACCGCGATTGGCCAAGCTTTGGTGTGCCGCCGCGTTGGGGCCGTGCTGCGCTTGCCCTGTTCCCATGCCCTGAGCTCCTGGTGCAACTCTTGTTCAACTTCCGCCATGGAACTCGGACGTTCGTCTTGTGGCTCGGCAACCATCCGACGCCAGAGTTTGCCAAATCCGGGAGACGTCTTGCCGACGGGGAGCTGGGGCACCGAGTCCACAGTGCTTTGTTTCGAAAGCAAGCGATCGGACAGCGAGCCCTCGTGTGGAGCCTTGCCGGTGAGCAGAAAGTACATCACGCAGCCCAACGCAAAAATGTCTGCTCGTTGATCGACAGGTTCGTCGGTAATCAACTGCTCGGGGGCAGCGTAACCGACAGTACCTAGAAAGACACCGCGGGCGGTTTGATCTGCCGCATGTGCTTCCTCGGCATCGGCGACATTACTTACGTTTCGTTTGGCCAACCCGAAGTCGACGACTTGCAGAACTCCGCTCTCGTCAATCAATAAGTTTGAAGGTTTGATATCTCGATGAATCACGCCTTGCGAATGGGCATAATCCAACGCCTTGACAACCTGAATTGTGAGCCTGACGCACTCGTCAAATGGCAGCGGACCTTCGCGCTGGA
The DNA here is from genome assembly GCA_028285205.1 of Bythopirellula sp. Classification (GTDB taxonomy): domain Bacteria; phylum Planctomycetota; class Planctomycetia; order Pirellulales; family Lacipirellulaceae; genus Bythopirellula. The sequence continues at coordinate 13,739 of JANQQA010000139.1, forward strand.
CTAATGCTTCTAACGTCTCGCCTTCGACAAACTCGGTCACTAGAAATGGGCCGTACCGCGATTCGCCAGCGTCCAATGCCCGCACGATGTTGCTATGCTTCAAGCGGGCGACGAGCCGGGCTTCGCGCAAAAATCGTGCGGCCGAACGTCGATCGAGTTCTTCGGCGCCGCGAGGAAACTTCATCGCCACCAAACAATCGAGCTTCGTATGCAGTGCCCTGTAGACGACGCCCATTCCGCCTGCGCCGAGTTTGCCGAGCAGGCGATACTCGCCTACGGAGATGGTCTCATTTTCATCGGGTATTGGCAGCGGCATCGCGGTCGATGCCACGGTCGGAGAGGTCAAGTTGGCGGCATTCGCCGGTGTTTGATCCGGTGAGCGCGAGGAACTCAGCTCAGTCTGCAATTCCCGCAGGTGCGCTTCGAGCGTTGTTTTCGCGAGTTCGCCCGCTGGTTCTACCTGACGCACATAGGCACTGATGTCGGGGGCCCTGCCCGCCTGCAATTCAGTTTCGAATTCGTCGGCGAGCTGATCGATTTTCAGCACCACCGACAACGAGAGTTGTGCTAGCTCGCTGCGTCCCTCTGCTATTCGTCGCTCGTCCACAGCCGCTCCAGAATATGAAGTTTTCTCTGGATGGTCCGCTGTGTGCAACCGAACTGGGCAGCAATCTCCTGAGTCGAAAGGCCTTCTAAACGCATGACCGCGATGGTTCTTAGCTTCTCATCGCCGGCCGCTTCCAACGTGAGCATGAGATGATCGAGGAGGTCTTGCAACTCCGTGATTTCTGAAGGGGAG
>JANQQA010000140.1 GCA_028285205.1 Bythopirellula sp.
GTGCCATGTGATACGAGACCCACAAGAGCACCACTTGATCGTCTTCGGTGGGACTAAAGAAACCGCGTTCGCGCACAGTCGTCGAAGCTGCGAACTGACGCGCGGCGCACTTTAGCCGCGACAAATGTTCCGCCAAGTCAATGACGGTTTGCGCGTTTAGTTGGGGTTGGGTAGCCATGATGGTTGATCACGCAATTCGTCTTGCCAGGCCGATCTACTTTCCATGGGTCGTAGGGACGATTCTGCCCCAATCGCCGCAGGCTGTTCGATGATCGCCTACCAGCGGGTCTAAGTACTGATTGCTCACTAGGTCAGTTTACCTCATTTCCTCTCCCAGTTTCCACAGAGATCAATTCAATTGAACTACGAGATCTCTGTTGTGTCTCCGCGGTTACCTGGGTGAGTGCACATTCGACTGCTGACGGAGATTGCACATCCATCCGTGATACCGTGTGCGCGACACATGTGTTTGGGAATCACTCGATGAGAAGTTTGATTTTTCTAGTCGCTTTGGACCGAAGATTGATGGCTTGATATGCCAGTGCTAAGGTTAACCTGGAGGAACTCCATCGCTGACCGTCCAAGCGGCAATACGCGCAAATGGCGATATCTCGACCAAAGTGGTACCAATTCAGGCTGATTTCATTGCTACTGGCGATGACAGCCATCTGTCTAGCGTCTTGGGCATATCGAAGCAGAGACTACCTGATCAGTGATACGCAGCTCGTCATGAGCCGAGGCACGGCAAGCGTAGAAAAGATGACCTACGTGGATTGGTCGCAACTTTACGCGGACGGGATCGTCTTTCTGTTGATCCTGGTGGGCATGGCCATCGCTGCAATTTGGCTGAAGCGTCTGACAGGACGCTTTGACCAGTAGTGCCGCCATCGCGCGACCTACGCTCTCTTTCAGCCGCTCGTCGCGACGGAATTGTGGGTATGGGTCGTGTGCAGAAAATCGCTTTCAGTTGTTAGCGATTGGGGGTGCATGAGCTGCTCTTCGTGGGCTCGCATTCGCCTAGGCACCAGCTCCGTCTGACGGTAGACTTCGGGATTACATCTCAATTCATCAGAGTCAGGTTTCCGAATGAATCGCGTTTCCAAGTTCTTGCTTCCGATACTTCTCATATCCGTTCCATTGGTATCCGGCTGCGGGCAGCCTGCATCGCACTCGCATGAAGTTTCGCAGCGGACGACCGACACCTTCTCTGGCGACTACCCAATCAAAGTGCTCTGCACGACGGGGATCGTCGCTGAAGTACTGCAGCGCGTGGGTGGCGACCACGTTGAAGTCACGGCGCTGATGAGTTACGACGTCGACCCGCATCTGTACAAGCCGCTGTTTTCCGATATCGAGAAACTGGACCAAGCTGACGTGGTTTTCTACAGCGGTCTGCATCTGGAAGGTCGGATGGCTGATTTGTTTGTCCAGTACGCGCGGAAGAAGCCGACGTACGCGGTTACCGAAGGGATTATTGCCCGCGATGACAAGCGACTTCGCGAACCGCCAGAATTTGAGGGTATGCACGATCCGCATGTGTGGCACGATGTGTCATTATGGTCGGCGTGCGTCCACGACGTTGCCGAGATGCTGGGCAAGCTCGATTCCCCGCATGCCGCCGACTACGACAAGAACGCTCACACCTATATGGACGAGTTGGCTGAACTTCACGATTACTGCAAGACGGAGGTCGCCAAGATTCCCGAGCAAAGTCGCGTGCTGGTCACAGCACACGACGCATTTGGCTACTTTGGTCAGGCATACGGCATCGAAGTGTTTGGCCTGAAGGGCATCAGCTCCGAGGCAGAGAAAGACCTTGAGCACCAGGAAGAGGTACAGAAGATGATCATCGCTCGGAAGATACCCGCGGTGTTCGTCGAGTCGACGATCGCCCATCGAACGGTGGAAGCATTGATTGAGCCGTGCCGTGCCGCCGGCTGGGATCTGCAGAACGGTGGTGAACTCTACGCCGACGCGCTAGGCGCAGCGGACAGCAATGCCAGCACGTATACTGGTATGGTCAAGCACAACGTCGACACGATTGTCGGCGGGCTGACGGTTGCACCAGAATGACGAAATACCCAATGACGAACGACTTCCGGGTCCTTCGACATTCTGAACTCGTCGTTTCTGAATTCGTCATTCGTCATTGATCTTTTATGTCTGCCGTTGCCTTCGAAATCCACGACATGACGGTTGCCTATCAGCGGCGGCCGGTGTTGTGGGATATCGACTTCACCGTGCCGGAAGGCAACCTCGTCGGCATCGTCGGACCCAACGGGGCAGGGAAGTCGACCCTCATCAAGGCCGCGTTGGGGTTGGTGCCGCTGGCGAGCGGCAAAGTTGAGATCCACGGCAAGAGTTACGACGAGCAACGCCACCTCGTCGGCTATGTGCCGCAGCGCGAATCGGTCGATTGGGATTTTCCCGTGACGGTCCGCGACGTCGTGCTGATGGGCACTTACGGGCGGTTAGGTTGGTTTCGTCGTCCGGGCAAAGCGGAAAAGGAAATCGCCAACCGATGTTTGGAGCAGGTGGGCATGGCGGCGTTCGCCAAGCGGCAGATCCGTCAGCTGTCCGGCGGTCAGCAGCAACGCGTGTTCCTCGCGCGGGCACTCGCTCAAGACGCGCAACTGTACTTCCTAGACGAGCCCTTCGCCGGCGTCGATGCGGCCACCGAAGCTGCGATCTTTGAATTACTGCAGACGCTGCGGTCTGGCGGCAAGACCGTGCTGGTGGTGCATCACGACTTGCAGACGGTGCGTGACTATTTCGACTATGTGGTTTTGCTCAACATGCGATTAGTCGCGTGTGGGCCAGTTGACTCGACGTTCACGACCGAGAACCTCCAGCAAACCTACGGCGGCCGACTGACGATCTTGGACGAGGCCGCCGAAGCCATGCGACAACGGGACGTTTGACGATGGGCGGCCTCTCGCTGACCGAAAAAGTGATGATCGGCACCGCGCTGCTGGGCGGTATGTCGGGCGTCGTCGGCAGTTTCGCCGTGTTGCGCGGCCGGTCGCTGGTTGGTGACATGCTCGCCCACGCGGCACTGCCAGGCATCTGCCTCGCATTTATGTTGCTACAAACGAAGAGCCTGCTCGGCCTCTCCTTGGGCGCATTGGCAAGCGGCCTGGTTGCGATCGCCGCCGTGACGTTAATCGTACGTTGGACTCGCACGAAAGAAGACGCCGCGATTGGTATCGTGCTAAGCACGTTCTTTGGATTGGGGGTTGTGGTCCTCTCGGTGATCCAGCGCTCAGGTGGTGGCGGCAGCAAGTCGGGCCTCGATTCGTACCTGTTTGGCGATCCTGGAAACATGCTGACCGGTGATCTCGTGTTGCTAGCGATCGTAGGTGGTCTAGTGCTGCTGATGGTGGTTCTATTGTTCAAGGAATTTAAGATCGTCTGTTTCGATAACGAATTCGCCCAGTCGCAGGGGTGGCCGACGTTGCGGCTCGACCTGCTGATGATGGCTTCCCTGGCGGTGGTCACCATCGTCGGACTGCCCATCGTGGGTGTGATTCTGATGACCGCAATGATCATCCTCCCAGCCGCGACAGCTCGGTTCTGGACCAATCGCTTGCATCATATGCTCTGGCTGGCGGGAGCTTTCGGCGTTGCCGCTGGCTTTCTGGGCACTCGGGTTGGCCAAGGGCTACCTGCGGGGGCAAAGATCGTGCTAACGGCAGCTGCGTTTTTTGTCGTGTCCTTGTTGTTTGCTCCTGAGCGAGGCATCGTAGCGCAGTTGCTTGTGGAGTATCGCCTACGGAAACGGATTGCGCGTGAGCATCTTTTGCGTGCACTGTACGAACTTAGCGAAACCACGTTGCCGAATCTCGAACCATTGGCAGTGCAGAGTATTCGTGACTACCGCCACTGGCGATCGCTCGATCATTTGCTTCAGGAGGCGAGCGAACGCGGCGAGATCGTGCAGTCGGGCGACACGGTCGAACTGACCCCGCTGGGGCTGCGCCGCGCGGCGAAGCTGACCAAGGCACATCGACTGTGGGAGATGTACATGGTCCGCCACGTGGGAATTGCCGCCGACCACGTCGATCGCGGCGCCGACGATGTCGAACACCTGCTGCCCGAGGCCCTGTTGATCGAGCTGGAGCAAAAACTGGCCAGCGAAGGGCGGTTACCCCATGTGATCGAAGATGTACCGTCCTCGCCGCATCACTTGGATACCGATGCGTCGCCACGGCAGGGGGGAGGTTGATTCAGAATGCACTTCTATCCGCTCACCTTCGCCGCGTTCCTAGATCTTTCGCCCGGCCAATTGGTCGTGCTGACCGGAGCGGTCACCAACGTGGCGTGCGCAGTCGTGGGCTGCTTTTTGGTGCTGCGACGGATGAGCATGATGGGAGACGCGCTCGCGCACGGGGTGTTGCCTGGGTTGGTCATCGCGTTCTTGTTCTCTGGCTCAACGAGCATCTTGCCGCTGTTCGCCGGCGCGATTGCGTGCGGTCTATTGACGACGTTTCTGACCCAAACTCTCCACCAGTATGCCCGCGTCCCCAGCGATGCGAGCATGGGAGTGGTGTTCACGTCGCTATTCGCACTGGGAGTCGTGCTGATCAAGAAGTATGTCTCGGGACTGCACTTCGACATCGCTTGTGTCTATGAAGGCACACTGGAGCTCGTTGCGTTTTCGGAGAGTATCGCTGGCGTGCCACGACCACTGTTTACGACTTCGCTGGTGTTGCTACTAAATCTCGCGGTGCTGCTGCTCCTGTGGAAGGAACTCAAAATCAGTTCATTCGATCCCGCACTAGCCACGACGATGGGCATCTCGGCGACCGCGATGCATTACCTGCTGATGACTTTGGTGGCCGTGACGGCGGTCGCGTCGTTCGAGGCGGTGGGGTCGATCTTGGTCGTGGCGATGCTGATCGTCCCGGCCGCGACGGCGCACCTGCTGACCGATCGGCTAGCGGTGATGATCGTCATCGCGGCAATCGTGGGGGTGGCGTCTTCGGTGCTCGGCTATTGGGCCGCCGGATACTGGGACACCAACATCGCCGGCATGATGACGGTTGCCGTGGGACTGCTCTACACCCTGGCGGTGTTCTTTTCGCCGCAGTACGGCATCTGCAGCACGGTGTGGCGAAACTTGCGCGTGTCGTTACGCGTGCTGCGCGAGGACTTGCTGGCAATGCTCTACCGCGTGGAGGAATTGAACTCGACCAAGCAGCTCACCGTCGCGGAAGCGAGTGCAGCCGTCGGAGGCGGCTGGTTGGCGCGGTGGGGGGTGCGAGAACTCGAACACAGAGGCCGCGTCACACGCCAGCAGGACCGCTTGCAGCTAACCGACGAAGGCCGCAAACGAGCCAAGAAATTGGTGCGCACCCACCGCTTGTGGGAAACCTATCTCGTGCAACATTTGGGCATGCCGCTGGACCACGTGCACGAACCGGCCCACCGCGTCGAGCACTTCATCGACGAGCATCTCCGCCAAGAACTCGAAAGCGAAGTCGACTCTGCCGCACAGGACCCGCACGGTCGAGATATCCCCGAGTAGCTGGAAGTCTACTCGGATGCCGGCCGAGCCTCAACCAATACGATGCGCTGACAAGTGGCTGCCGATCTCAACCGCAGCGGCAGCAGCCTGGGGCCGAGCTGTCACGCCACAACAACCTGCGCGAAGCGGCACCATCCGCACGGAAATGGGCCTTATCCACCGAGGTGCAACGCCAAGAAACCCCACTCGGCGAGATAGGTATGAAGACTCGTTGCTCCTGGGTTAGATTCGAGCGTCGGATTTAGCTTAGCCCATAACCGTAAGGAGCAACGAGCATGTCTAGC